>DAIMYK010000058.1:0-8626 GCA_036734525.1 Sediminibacterium sp.
CTTTCAATCTTTGTCTGCGCAACCCGTAAAACAAAAAATCAAAGTAACAGACATGCTGAACATCCGCCAGGTTACACAGGTTGCCTTCCAGCCCGGGGGAGAATCTGCGGTATATGTGCTGAACAGCATAGAACCCGATAAGGAAAAAAAAGATGAATATGTTTACCTCAACCGTCTGGCATTAATTCAATTGAAGCAACCCGGCAACCAGAGGATGCTTACCGGTAAAGAAGGAGCTTCACAACCTGCCTGGAGCCCGGATGGTCAACAACTGGCATTTGTGCGCGCTGTGGAAGGCAAGCCGCAGATTTTCCTGATGAGATTAGATGGTGGCGAAGCTATTCAACTAACACAATTCCGCTATGGCGCCACTAATCCTGTCTGGCATCCACAGGGACAGCAACTGCTGTTTACTGCACAAGTTCCCTTGCTTGACCTATACGCAGACGAGCAACTGAATCCGGGTAAAAAAGCTCCTGCCTTCCCTTTAGAAAAACCCGGTGTTGATAATGAGGCTGTCTTTCTTCCCACAGGAATAAAGCCGGATCCTGATGGCGATAAGGCAGCAGTTCAGGCATGGTTACAGAATAACCTGAAAGACAAAAAGGCAAAGGTCATCCATCACCTGAATTTTCAGGAAGAAACATCTACGAGTGGTGATATATCATTTAGTCATCTATTCCTGATCTCCGCCACTCCTGGTGCTACACCGAGACCTGTTACAAGCGGTTTTGGCAGATATACATCAGGTGCATTCACTCCGGACGGGAAACAAATACTGATAACAGGCAATGTCTATACAGATCTACATCCGGACAGGGTTCAGGAATCGAGTATTTTCATTGCTGACACAGGCAGTACCCAACTAAAAAAATGGTTGGGAGAAGCCGGCTGGGCATACAACAGTGCCCGCATCTCTCCATCAGGAAAATGGGTCGCCTTCCAGAAGGGTAAGGCAGCTGCTGTTGATATTCCTGAGTTGTACCTGATTCCGATGAATGGCACACTCAAAGAAGCCATTGCGCTTCCCTTCGACAGAAACAAAGGAGGAATCACCTGGAGTCAGGACGAAAAGAGTCTCTACTTCACTGCCCAAAGCAATGGCGGCATTCCTTTGTATCGGGCAGATATTGGTTCCAGGAAAATCATTCCACTTACTGCACCCGATGCCGGAGTAGGAAGTTTTGATCTTGCCAATATTCGTTTGTTGTTCGTGCAAACCAATGTAAGCAGTCCTTTTGAAATCATGTTGGCTGATGTGGAGGGAAAAAATCAGCAGGTTTTATCCACCTTGAACAGTGGATGGTTGACCAATAAAGAAATAAGTTTTCCGGAAAAAAGAAGTTTTGTGAATGAGGAAGGAATGACCGTGGAATACTGGATCATGAAGCCGGCAGGGTTTGAACCAGGAAAGAAATATGCCACCATCTTGAATATCCATGGAGGACCCAGTGCGATGTGGGGGCCCGGAGAAAATTCCATGTGGCATGAATTTCAATATTACTGTAGCAGGGGCTATGTGGTTGTGTATGCCAACCCCCGCGGATCTGGAGGCTATGGGTCGAAATTTCTGCGTGCCAATATGAACAACTGGGGAGTGGGGCCTGCAAGGGATGTGCTCACCGCCCTTGAAAAAGCAGCCGGAGAAGGATACATCGATACCAACAGACTCGCTGTTACCGGAGGTTCTTATGCGGGATATCTGGTGGCTTGGATCATTTCCCACGATCAACGTTTCAAAGCTGCTTGTTCTCAACGGGGAGTTTATGAATTGACCACATTCATGGGTGAAGGAAATGCCTGGCGGCTGGTGCCAAACTATTTTGGCGGATATCCCTGGCAGCCGGAAATCAAAAAAGTGCTGGACAGAGAATCACCTCTCAACTACGTTGAAAATATCCGGACACCTTATATCATTTTCCATGGTGAAAATGATTTACGTACCGGAGTGATACAAAGTGAGATGATCTACCGAAGTTTAAAAATTCTGGGCAGGCCTGTCGAATATGTTCGTCATCCGGGAGCATCACACGAAATCACCCGAAGCGGAAACAATCGCCAGCGCATGGACCAGATGTTGCGAACACTGGAATTTTTTGAAAGATATATAAGACCCTGAGGAATTACATCTTCAATGTGCGGAGCCAATCGGTGATGCCTGCATGTATCTTCTTGGCGACTGAAGCCCTGAATATTGGATTCAGGATGCGCCGTTCATCTTCCTCATTGCTAAGAAAAGCGATTTCAACCAGGCAATTGGGGAAATCAGTTGGTGCGTTGAGTGCGAAGTTGAAGTGACCGATGTTTCCAAATTCAGGCAAGTTCAATTCCAGCATCCGATTCAGTATGTTCTGAGACAAGGGTCTGAAACCAATGTGTTTGTAGTAGGTACTCACTCCCCTCACCTGCCTGTTAACGCTGGAATTGAAATGCAGACTTATCAGAAGATCCGGATGTTTTTGCTGTAAAAAAAGTATGCGTTCCCTGTTATCGAAGGTAGAATCTGTTTCTCTGGTCATGATAATGCTGTTGACCCCCTTCCGCTGCAATAATTTCTGCAATTCCTTCGCGTAGGACAAAGTGAGATTTTTTTCCGATTGATAGCTGGTAGTACCACTGGTTCCCGTGTTGCTTCCCCCGTGTCCGGCATCAATGGCAATGGTCATTTTTCTGAGATCCAGTTTAGGCGGTTGGCGGCGTATGCTCACTACCAGATATTTACCCTTGTAACCAATAGAATAACCCCAGTGTTGCCGGTGTTGCAGTTCAATGGTAACACGAACTATATCATCTGCTGTTTGCTGGTAATAAACATTTTTTACTTCTTTCAACGAGCTCAACTGGGTCACCCAATTGGTATTGCTGCGAACACCGTAAATATCTACAACAATGGCAGAGGGATTGATTTGCATGCTGCTTTGATAGGGAAGACGTTCTTCCATTGCCACACCAACATAATCCAGAACAGAATCTCCTTTGGCACTGAATGAGGCGGTGAGATAGCCGTTGGCCTGAGTGGAAACGCTATCGTTTGTTACCGAACGCTTGTCGATGAAAGCAGTGCGGAATTGAGACAATTGAACCTTGTAAAGTTCTTTGGCTGAATCGATTACTTTAAGCAATACACCGGAGTCAAGATATCCAATGGCAGCACCCCCCAAGCGGTCTTCTCCCCAGCCATAATAAAGTGTAGATAGTTTGCCATTGGTTCTAACCAACTTGCCGACACTTTGTGCATTTGCCTCCAGTGTGAATACCAGCAGAATTAAGAAGCCATACTTCATCATGCTTCTAAGATAAAGCAATATTAGCAATCGGGAGAATTCTGTCAATGACAGGGGGAAATGCAGGGAGGAAAAATCAATCGTAGCGTTTCAGCTTTCGTGACAACCAGAAATCACGGTAACAAAGTGAGAGGGAAAATTGAGTATAACTCTCTCTGATAAGTCCCTTATTGGTCGTACCACGAACCCCCAGTTCAAGTGCAGCCTGAATGGCGAGACTGCTCAAGGGAGTTCTTGATAGTTCAGCTCCGGCTCCTAGTGTAAGACCGTAATCCTTTATCTGGATACCATTGATGCGGAGATATGAATCGGTATAAAAAACTCCAGTCTGCAGGAAGAATTTTTCGTAGGACTGATCGAGGTATGACCCTTTTTTAGAATATTCGAATCCGCCCGAATAGCGACGGCTATCGTCGAGAACATAACTTACCCCGCTATAATTGGTTTGCCGCCAGCCTTCATATTGATAATCCAAAGCCAGGGTAAACGCCTTCTTGAAAGTGGCTGCCACACCTGCCTGATAAGCGACCGGTAATGTGAAATAGGAAGATTCGTAATAATCGTTTTGTAACAATATCGTATTTCCTGATCTGGCTTTTACACTGGTATTTGACCAGAGATTAGTCTTGGGTGAATAGGTGCCCCCTACTGCAACATCCCACTCTTTATTCAGGGTGGTTTTATACTGAACTCCAAATTTAAACCTGGCTTGTCCTACAGTTCTGTTTCTAACAGTATTGATCAAACTATCCGCAAGTTGTCCGGCAAGGGTCTCTGATTCTTCTGTATGACCAAAAACATAAGAGGTCTGCAATCCAACCTGTAGATTTTTATTAACGGCATAACTATTGGTAATGTGGGCAATGCTGGTATTCCCCGTCCCGGAATAAAACGCATCGGCAAAAAGATTACTTCCCTGAATGGCTTTCACCCCTGCAAATGAATAGCTGATGGTACTATAAGGATGTAGTCCGAATCCTACTGCCCAACGTGGCGTTACTTTCGTACCAAGACTTACTTTTTTGAACTGGAGGTCGTTAGAAATGCTATTCGTAAGGTCGGTGATTGGTGTACCGGTATAAGAGACATTCTTGAATCTTGCTGATGCTTCAAAAAACAGAAAATGCTGATCGAGGGCTGCGAAGGATGCGGGGTTTGCCTGATAAATAAATCTATTGGAGGAGAGTGCTACTCCTGCATGTCCCATACCTGAAGTTCTATCGAAACTACTTTTTTCCAAATCACCTATTCCTAACATGGAGTAAGGAGATGTATTGTTTTGTGCCAGAACCGGCTCACTCAGCAACAAGATGCCGGCACAACAAAAAAATAGGATGGAAAACTTATTCATATTTATTTCACGGCTGCGTAAACCAGTATGAGCTCTGTCTTACCATTGTTATTTAATCTGTTTCCAACTGCCAGGCGGTTAAATGATGTTTCCAGAGAAGGACTTGGCGGCAACATCAGCATTCCCGGATTACTAAGGGTAGGCTCTTTTACAAGCGTTCCCACATAATCTGTTACGTCGTAAAAGTAATTGGTGTTTTCTCCGTAGAGATAGTCGAGTGTCAGGTTACCATACTGTGTGACAGCGGTACCATTGTTAACAAAGAAAAGATCAAAACCTATTTGATTGTTTACATTGGAAGAAGCCATTCATAACAGAGGTGGCAATGCACTGCTGGGCCTATAAGATCCACGAAGTGGCCGAACAATCAGGGTAGCCCGAAGCAATTTCGCATAGTTGGGAAGCTTCAGGATGTCGCGAATGGAATTAAAACGAACCCTTGCCATAGCGCCGCCTACGTAAGAGGTATATGCTGTATTTCCGGTTTGACTGCTGTGCAATTCCCTGTTATTGTTGAGATCTTGCAATGCAGAGCCGTTTCTGTCAACAGATATTTGATTGTAGTGGTGAAACTTTGCACCGATGCTGATATCGTATTTTTTAGAATTCAGGAAAAGCTGTGATTGCTTATAGTAAAGACGAATCACTAAACTGTCTTTGCATCCGAATGCAAAAGTTCCATTGTTACTGGTAGAAACCCTGATACCATTGAAATATTTGATGAAGGCGCTGGAAGTGCGCATATCATTATCGTTGGGGTCAGCCAGTTTATTCAAAAGCTCAATACCGAAGGCATCAGAAAGGCGTATTTTGATGGAATCTCTCCTGAGCGGGTTAACCAAAACAGAAGCACTTCCCAGCGGAACAGGATCCACAGGAAACTCCCGAACATTGTTGATTTGCAGGGGATTGTCCTCATAGCCATTGATGATCTGTGTTACTTTGTGCACATTCACCTGAACCGGTTGTGTGCTGTCACCATAAAATACCCGATTGGGCACCATGATAAGACATATGGAATCGAAAAAAGTATTGGTGTAGGGTCCCTCATAAAACGGAGGGATCATCTCGGAATAACATTGCGATGTAATCTTCCCGAAGTAAGGATCAGTATAGGTACCAAGCAAAGTAGCGCCTGAGGAAGAAGTGGGAAAGGAATCAACTCGGATGGTAGACAGATCTGCATTGAAGGTATCAATTTTCATGATCTGGGTGTACCCGTTGTCGAGGAACTGTTCACCGAACTTGATGTCAACTTTTTTGCAGGAGAACCAGAACGACGACAGCAGCAAAAGAAGAACAAATGATATGAATTTCGGCATCTGTTGGTTTTGGTTTTACCTAATTTTTGATAAGCGAAATAAGAAGCCGGTATGGGAAACAACAAGATTCATAACGCTTTAGTTGTAGCGTTGAATCAACTTCCCGCAGTACCCTGCAATTCATTTTCTCGGCAAAAATGTAAAATTAACCGAACTAACCATACCAAATATGTTAAAGTAATCGAAAAAAGGGATTTTGTTAGTACAAATGAATACAAAATATTTACTTTCGCTTTCCCCAAAATGGGCTGATGTCAAGTTGATAAAAGCTCTTTTCTTTGGGATTAATTTTTAGCCAAAACAGCATCCATGAAGCGTCTTAAGTACTTCCTCTTTCTACCTGTGAGCATTATTTTGATTGCAATCTCCTGTACACCCGAAGCCAGTACACCAACCACAGACCTGAGTGGTAATTGGGTTAAGAGATCTGACTTTGAAGGGAATGCACGAACTGAAGCTGTAGCCTTCACTATTGGCGATACAGCCTACATCGGAACCGGATTTGATGGCAGCAACCGATATGTCGATTTTTGGGCATACGATCCTGTGAAAAATTTCTGGTTGCAACGTGCACAGTTTCCGGGTGCAGCCCGTAACTCAGCAGTAGGATTTACGGTAGGTACACGTGGATACATCGCGACCGGCTTTGACGGATTGAATAGATTAAAAGACAACTGGGAATACAACCCTGCTACCAATACCTGGACCCGCAGAGCGGATTTCGGCGGCACTTCCCGCTATGATGCTGTTGCATTTGGAATCGGAAGCAGAGGATATATCTCCACAGGCTTCGATGGCGGACATACCAAAGATCTTTGGGAGTTCGATCCTGCAACAGGAACCAATGGAACCTGGACCCAGCGTGTGAGCCTTGGGGGTAGCAAACGTTCTGCAGCTGTAGCCTTCGTTTACAACAACAAAGCCTATGTGGTAACAGGTATCAACAATGGAAATACCCTGACCGATTTTTGGATGTATGATCCTGCAAATCCATCCAGCTGGACTCAATTGCGGGATATTACCAATATCAGTACTGAAGCATTCGATAATGATTACAATGATATTCAGCGTCACAATGCGGTTGCTTTCGTTGTAGGTACCAAAGCTTATGTAACTGTAGGTGAGAGCGGAGCATTCACCAAGAAAACCTGGGAATATGATATCGCCACCGATCTTTGGACCCGCAAAACACCTTATGAGCGTACTGAAAGAACAGGAGCAGTTGCCTTTACTGTAAAAGGCAGAGGTTTTGTAAGCTGTGGCAAAAACAACTCTTTCTATTTTGATGACATCGACGAATTCAAACCCGAAGAAGCCTTTAATTCAGTGGATTAATCAGAACTGGATTTACCTGTTATTCGCTTTCTCCGTATTACTCTTTGTATATACAAGGTACAACAGAAAGCCAAACAGAAGCGATTGGGTTCAGTTAACTTATACTACTTATCATACCCCCCTCGGCTGGGGGTATGATGTTTTAGTCAACGACTCACTTTTCATCCACCAGCAACAGATGCCGGCTGTAGAGGGCAATCGTGGTTTTTCCTCTCAAAAAGAGGCCGAAAAGGTTGCTGAACTGGTCATCGCCCGCATGAAGAGAAAGGAGTTACCTACCATATTATTGCGAGACCTGGATAGTCTTGGAATATCCCGCTGACCGATATTTTCTACCAACAGATGGTGCTGGCAGGAATCCTGGAGATCTGTCAGACCCCGGAATGGGTACATGAGCCCGATGCTACCATGGGTACATTTCAGGCACTAAAAAACCCCACAAACCTTTCGGCAGTGGGGTTCTCAATTAGCAAGCAATCGTAAACAGGGGTCAATAATAAGCAACTTTTTGTAAAAAAGTCATTTTGTATAGCCTTTTTTTACAAAAAATACCCCGGATCTGCCAGTACTTTATCAGAGATGCGTCTTCTGGCATCCTTGGAATTAAAAGGTTCCACTTTAGTAAATCTCTTTAATCCAATGTGCATCATCTTGAGTTCATCCCCGGAGGCGAAGCTATTGAGAGCATCCTTTCCGGCTTTGTTGATCTTATCAGCCGCATCGTAGAGGTAGGTCTGCATCACATCTCTTTCCAGGGAAACAGCCTCTAGTCCCCTCTCTTCAGCAAGTTTCATGGTTCTCAAAAGGGCAGACTCGGCATGGAAGGCTTCAATGGCCATATCAGCGATGTTCATCAAAACCTCTTGCTCTTTTTCCAGTTGCATCATCAGCTTCTGAACCGCAGCCCCTGCCACCATCAAAATAGCTTTCTTGAACTGGGAGATGTACTTGATTTCTTTAGCAAAAGCGCCCTCTTCTTCCGAACCAAAATCCGGAATACTCATCAATTCTTTTTGAACAGCCATGGCAGGTCCCATCAAATCGAGTTTACCTTTCATAGCTCTTTTCAGTACCATGTCAACTGTCAGCAAACGGTTGATCTCGTTGGTACCCTCATAAATACGATTGATACGGCTATCTCTGTAGGCTTTGGATATCAGGTATTCATCGCTGAAACCATTTCCTCCATGTATTTGAACTCCCTCATCCACCACAAAATCGAGCACCTCGCTGCCATAAACTTTTAGCATGCTGCATTCAATGGCATATTCTTCCGCAGCACCCAGCAGGGATTCGGCAAAAGATTTTCCTGACTCTCTTAACTCACGTTCTTT
>DAIMYK010000059.1:0-8618 GCA_036734525.1 Sediminibacterium sp.
CAAAAAGAGTTTGTTACTATTGGAAGCCGATAGTTGAATTGTATTTGGTACCAAACTGGACGGGGATAAATGTGCCGGGTGTGCCTCCAAAGATCTCGCCGGGAATCAATGAAACCGGTAATTTCAAATAATCCATCAGGTTTGCATTGAACGAAACAGAGGGTAGGGCACCGGCAGTGATCTCCCGGTTGGTTTCTTTTTGCATTTGCACCGCCAGTAAGGCATTTTTAACCTGTATATTGTTATTCTTGGCAAAAGTCAAAACCTCTTCAACAGTTAATGCAGACCGAACTGCTTTTGGAGGTGTTTGTGCAGTTCCAAGATCGTGCGCAAGCAGCGTGCTAAGGGCAATCAATAATATTTTTAGGAAACGGATCATGCTGTAATAAGGATTTTACTTTGTTGCTTGTAATGCTCGATCATTTCTTGGCCACGCACATTAGCGATGCCATATAAAAAATTATCGGTGGTTTCTGCTAAGAGTTGAGGCAGATTGAACTGTTCACCCGGGAAAATCTCCGGGTTGAAGATCAGGAACATCGATGCCAGCCGGAAGCGGGCAATCAGATTGGTGTTGATATCCTGGCGGTACAAACCTTCCGCCTTACCTCGGTTGAGATTGGTAACAATAACATTGAACAAGAATCTGTTCTTATGGTCATTGTATTTGTTGAATGCGCCGGTATGGTATTTTTCCAGGTCGAAAATAACTGCCGGGTTCATCTTGCTGAGAATTTGCTTCACCGTATCCATGCTAAGAAAAACTTCATGCACGGCATTTTCACTTTCTGCTTGCTGGCGGTGGCAATCGTTTCTATTGATGTTCAGAACGATTTCGATGGCATCTTCCACTAACTCATCTTTGTCAGCATAGTACTGATAGATGGTTTTCTTGCTCATGCCGAGTTGATTGGCAATCTCATCCATGCTGACACTCCGAATGCCATAGCGCATGAATAGCTCGTATGCTTTGCCCACAATTCTTTCGGCGGTGTTTTCCATAGACGATTTTAGCGGAACAAAACTATGGAAACTTTTTATGGTACACAAGTTTCTTTGTGAATAAATTGCAAAAATATCTTAAAATTAAATATATATAGTATATGTAAAATGTTATAAAATAATATTTATATTGAATAGTATGTTTATGTTTTGAATTAATGTCTTTAATATTTTACATGGCAGGACTGGGGGGATGTATATTTTTTTCTTCGCAGGGGGAAGCCGAATGCTTGTAAATTTGTGTCTTCATTGTTAGCCGTTCATGCCCACCCCCGAAGCTTTTTCTTTCCGCCGGATTTTGCGTCGCTTGCTTACCTATTTTTTACAGGGGCTTGTGGTATTGGCACCGATTGGCATTACCTTATGGGTGGTGGTTGGATTATTCAATTTTGTAGATGGTATTCTGCCTAATGTAATGCATGCGCTTGCACCCAAACTTTGGGAATTAGGAGAGGATGGTCAGGTAAAAAAAATTCCGGGCACCGGATTTCTGGTGGTGGTCATATTGGTATTAACTACCGGCTGGATCTCTTCCATGCTTTTTTTCAGTCGCATTGTAGCCATGCTGGATAATCTGCTGGAGAGGACACCGGGTATAAAGTACATCTATTCCTCTGTAAAAGATTTTCTTGAGGCGTTCGCCGGGAATAAGAAAAAGTTTGATAAACCTGTTTTGGTGAACGTTGATGCACCCGGTGTTTGGAGAATTGGATTCATCACCCAACAAAGTTCAGAGGCGCTGGGTATGTCGGGGCACATCACAGTTTACGTGCCTCATTCTTATGCTATTTCAGGGATTACATATCTGGTTCCTCCTTCTCAGATTAAGATTTTGAGTGGTATTAGTGCTGCAGACGCGATGAAGTACACAATTTCTGGCGGAGTAACCGAAGTAGAAAGCAAAGATGGAAGTGCTGGTGACTGATAGTTACATTTTGGTAATAAGGGTGTCAACACTTTTGTCAATTAACTTTACTTTGTTCGAACAACCATGACCATACACAATTTTAACTCGGGACCTTCTATTTTACCTGGCTCAGTTCTGGAAGAAGCTGCTGCTGCGATACACTCGTTCAATGGTACAGGACTTTCCATTCTTGAGATTGGGCATCGTACCAGTCATTTTATGGAAGTAATGGAGGAAGCCAGAAATACAGTAAGAAAACTGATGGATTTACCTGAGACTCACGAGGTACTGTTTCTTCATGGAGGTGCAACTACTCAGTTCATGCAGGTTCCTATGAATTTGCTCAATCCGGGTGATACGGCAGCTTACTGCGTTAATGGCATTTGGGGAAGTAAAGCAGCGCGGGAGGCCGGATTTTTTGGAAAGGTCTGGCACGCAACGGATACTACAGATTGTCAACATACATGTATCCGACAACCGGGTGAAATTCCTTCAGGAACTGCCTATTTGCATCTGACCAGTAACAATACCGTAGAAGGTACACAGTGGCAACATTTTCCGGTGACCCGGGTTCCTTTGGTGGCAGATATGAGTAGTGATATTTTTTCCCGTCCGATGAATTTTAGCCAATTTGATTTGATCTATGCCGGTGCACAAAAAAATATGGGAGCTGCAGGTGTCAATCTCATCGTTGTCAACAAGGAATTTTTGGCAAGAAAAAAAGATGCCGTTCCGGCCATCATGGATTACAGGCAACACATTGCAGCCGGTTCACTGATGAATACCCCACCGGTATTTGCAGTATATGTTAGTATGTTAACCATGAGATGGATTCTTGAACAGGGTGGCTTGTATGAGATGGACCGCCGGAGCAGGGAGAAGTCAGATTTATTGTATTCGACTATTGATAGAAGTCCGTTGTTCATCACCAAAGTGGCAAGAGAAGACAGGAGTCGAATGAACGCTGTATTTTTTATGGCAGATCCACAACTGGAACCGACTTTTTTGGAATTGTGTCGCAAAGAAGGAATGGTAGGCGTGAAAGGTTACAGAACCATTGGCGGAATCCGGGTAAGCATGTACAATGCACTGCCCTTGACAAGTGTACAGGCATTTTGTGATCTAATGAATTATTTTGGCGAAAAGAATGGATAAATCTTTAATTGCATTATCATAACCAACTATTTTCTGAAAAATCTGTTGATGATTACAATGGTTTAAAAAACCAATCACCCCATATTACTATACATTGCAGTTATTCAATCAATATTCCCGGCTTTTTTTTGGTCAGAAGCCACAGTTGAATTTAGTTGGTACATTCACTTGCTGTCTGTTTGTGTGTTTTTTTTGGGCAGTTCCGCATCTTGCTTTTGCTGCAGGAAATTCAACCAAAATCGATAGTCTTACTAGTAGAGTGGATAATGATTCTTTTCCTGTGCCAACCGGTAATGCCAAGATGCTTTTTTATCTGCAACGTACTGCCAATACCAATACTATTATTTGTGAAATAAATGCTGATAGCAGAGGCATACCGAATCCCGAAAAGCCGGTAAATGTTTATTGGCTGCTTTTCACTGCTGGAGGTGCTCGAAAAGAGCTCAACTATATCCAAAGAAATTTTGCCTACGGCATTGATTCCAAGTCGGTTGGCAATGATGTGTATGAATTAAATTTTGTATCTTACAAGAAGCGGAAGTTTTATTTAAAGTGGCATGTTCCGTTGAAAAAGTATCAGGTATTTGCCACTATCAACAACAAAGAAGCTATTCTTCAGCGGATTTTTGTTAAGGTCTCAGGCGGATCATTTTGGGTTCCCAATATCGTATATGTTGAGTTTCGCGGTATAGATCCGTTAACCGGGAAAGAAGTGCTGGAAAGATTCAAGCCCTGATATTTATCCTGAATTGGTTTCAGGAATTCAATCTATTTTATTCATTCAGTTTCTTTTTCGGATATTTGTACCATGGCAGTAGTATTACCATTCAGGGCCCTTCGCCCTCAGCCGCAACTGGCCGGCCAAGTAGCTAGTTTACCCTACGACGTTTTAAATACCCAGGAAGCCCGTCAGGCAGCAAATGGAAATCCTAATTCATTTCTGCATATCACAAAAAGTGAAATTGATTTACCTGAGGAGACCAATCCCTACGACCCTTCCGTTTATGAAACGGCCCATACTAATTTGTCTGCTTTTATCAGCCGGGATATTCTTTTTCGCGAGAGCAAGCCATGTTATTACTTGTATCAACTTACTATGCACGGTAGAAGTCAGACAGGGATAGTTGCGCTTAGCAGCATTGATGAATATGAGCGAGACCTGAGCTAATATCACGAATACACCATGTCTGAAAAAGAACTCGTCCGTATACGACACATCTCTGTATCGGGTGCTCA
Organism: Sediminibacterium sp.; assembly: GCA_036734525.1. Taxonomy (GTDB): domain Bacteria; phylum Bacteroidota; class Bacteroidia; order Chitinophagales; family Chitinophagaceae; genus Sediminibacterium. The sequence goes on from DAIMYK010000059.1 coordinate 4,301, forward strand.
AACAGGAAATGTTTTTCTCGCATACCGCACACAGAAAGATATAGACGAATTAATTGCTAATTGGATGAGAGTGAAAAGTCCGGTGTACGACTTTACTGCTTCCGATCAGATACAGCATACTATTTGGGTCATCAATGATGATCCTACCATCGCCACCATTACTGAATTATTTGCTTCAAAGGTGCCCTGTACCTATATAGCAGATGGCCATCACCGTGCTGCTTCTGCTGCGAAGGTGCGGCAAAATCTGTCAGGGGATATTCCCGATGGGGCCAATTATTTCCTCACTACACTTTTCCCATCAAATCAATTGCGCATTCTCGATTATAATAGGGTAGTGGCGGATTTGAACGGGCATTCACCGGACACATTACTCCAAGGTATAAAGGATAACTTTCAAGTTGAAGCGAAGGGTTCTGAAATGGTTTCCCCCGATGCCCCTCATGTTTTTGGTATGTATCTCAACAAACAATGGTATAAGTTGGTATCAAAGCCGGGCAGCTATAGGGAAGACCCGATTGGGCAGTTAGACGTTACTATTTTACAGGAAAATCTCTTGCATCCTCTGTTGGGCATAGGCGATCAGCGCACTGATAAGCGAATAGATTTTGTAGGTGGTATTCGTGGTCTCGCAGAATTAGAAAGAAGAGTAAATAGCGGTGAAATGGCAGTTGCCTTTAGTATATTCCCTGTAACCATCGAACAGTTATTCGCGATTGCAGATAGCGGACAAGTAATGCCGCCGAAAAGTACCTGGTTCGAGCCAAAGTTGCGTGATGGGTTATTGACCCACCTGATCCGCGATTGATAGAATTTCTTCCTGGAGACTTCTGAATCCAGGATATTTTTTTATGGATACGGCTTCTCCGTTGTTTTAAGTGCAGCCCACTATTTGAAAAAATGGTTTAACTTAGGTCTTTCCACCAACAACTGGATAAATCCGGAAGTCAGTAGGTCAAGACAGGAAAGACTTTTATCAAATCTGTTGTTTGGATTACCAACAACTTTCCTTATTTTGAACTGTTAAAAAGATTTATTCAACTAACGATTGCGTATAAATTCTATTTATAGAAAAAATAAATGTGCCATATGGAATACAAAAGATTATTTGATTGTATTGAACACCAGTTGAAACATTTCCCTACAGATGAAATGTTGGTTTCAAAAGTAAATGGAACCTGGGTAAAACACAGCACGCAGGAAGTAGCTCAGACCGTTAATGCACTTTCAGCAGGACTATTACAAATCGGGGTAAGCGGACATGATTTTACACCCGAGGGGAGTGATAAGATTGCCATTATCAGTAACAATAGACCTGAGTGGGTATTCACTGATCTGGCTGTACAACAAATCGGGGCTATTCTGGTGCCGCTGTATCCTACAACCAATCCTTTGGAAATAGAATTTATTTTCAATAATGCTGCAGTGAAATATGTGTTCGTGAGTAACCAGGAAATGTATGATAAGATTAATGCATTGCGGAGCAAGATACCTTCCTTGAAAGAGATATTTGTTTTTGATGAGATACCGGGAACTGTACACTGGAAAACCCTGTTGCAACCGGCAGATAGTTCTTTAATCGCCCGGGTGAATACCATCAAGGCAACCATACCTACCAGCCACCTTGCCACGATCATATATACTTCCGGCACAACCGGAACACCAAAGGGTGTTATGTTGAGTCACAAGAATATTTATTCCAATGTAATGATGTCGAAGGAAAGTTTTCCTTTCCGAGATGCTCCCGGCAGTAAAATATTGAGTTTCCTTCCCCTCAATCACATATTTGAAAAAGCCTGTACTTACATTTATTTGTACAGTGGCATCAGTATTTATTATGCAGAGAACCTCGATACCATTGGTGATAACCTGCGGGAGGTGAAGCCCGATGGGTTTACTACTGTTCCCAGGTTGCTGGAAAAGGTATTTGAAAAAATAATGGCCAAAGGAAATGAGTTAACGGGAACGAAGAGAAAACTGTTTTTCTGGGCGGTTGATTTGGCTGAGAAATACGACAACTATAAGTCCGGAGGTGTTTGGTATAATCTTCAGTTAGCCATTGCCAAAAAACTTATTTTTTCTAAATGGAAAGAAGCACTGGGTGGTAGGGTGTCATTTATCATAACCGGAGGTGCGGCTTGTCAGGTAAAGTTGCTGCGTATTTTTAATGCAGCCGGCATACCGGTATATGAAGGATATGGACCAACAGAGAATAGTCCGGTAATCACTGTCAATCGTCAGTCACCTGGCGGCATGCGTTTCGGAACAGTAGGTCCACCCGTGAATGGTCAGGAAGTAAAACTTGCTGAAGACGGTGAAATATGCGTGAAAGGTCCAAGTGTTATGGAAGGATATTATTTGCGTCCGGATCTCACTGCAGAAGTGATCATTGACGGTTGGCTCTATACCGGTGATATAGGTGTATGGGTTGATAACAAGTACCTTAAAATCACCGATCGAAAAAAAGAATTATTCAAAACGAGCGGAGGCAAGTATGTAGCCCCCCAACCTATTGAGAATAAATTCAAAGAAGGTCCTTTCATTGAACAGATGATGGTGGTGGGTGCCGACAAAAAGTTTGTTGGCGCGTTGATTGTGCCTTCTTTCGCAACCTTACAAGACTGGATGCGGGAAAAAGGACTAACTTATACTACTAACGAAGATGTTGTTCATCATCCACGAGTGCTGGAGCTTTACAAAGAGCTCGTTGAAAGTTTCAACACTTATTTTAACCATGTAGAGCAAATCAAAAAATTTGAATTATTGCCCCGTGAATGGACCATCGATACCGGAGAGATGACCCCAAAATTAAGTTTGAAACGGAAGGTGGTGATGGAGAAATACAAGGATGCAATTGAGCGCATCTACGCGGAATAGGAGAACCTATAATCTATTCAGTACCCGCCCGACCATTATCTGTCGGGCGGTTGTTTTTTAGATAGTTCTATGTGTCAAATCAACCTTAGGACTTAATAAACTTGGAAGTCTAATAAAATGTGCCGAATTTAGAATACTTTTCACCCGTCTAATCAACGGTTTTTTTTGAAAATGGAGACTCGATGAACGCACCGGATAAAGAAGTTAGTCCTGAATTGATTCAACCGCCCATTTCTGCGCAAGGGTGTATGAATTCATTGTACCTGGAAAAAGTGCTTCAAAGTATCACAGATGGCTTCCTTGTGATGAATAAGAATTGAGACATCCTGTTTTGTAATCAGCCGGCAGCCAAGCTGATGAAACTTGCAACGACAGAAGATCTTATTGGGAAAAATGTATGGGTGATCTTTCCCGAGGTAAATGTTTTAAAGGACTATCCTGCGTATCCTTCTATCATGCAGGAGAACCAGTCACTTAGGTTCAAAGAATACTTTCCTGCCTTTAAAAACTGGATTGAATTGTCTGTATTACCTTCAGAAGATAATGTAGTTATTTATTTCAAAGATGTGACTGAGTTGGTTCAGAGAAAAAAGTTACAACTTCTGGAAAGGGAGGTGCTAACACTGAATGCCAATCCATTCAAGGATTTGCAGCAAGTGCTAGATACTTATATTACTTCGGTTGCTCAGATTTATAATGACCTGCCGATGATACTCTGGCAGTTACATGGAAATATTTTTCAGACCTGTTCCACAAGCAATATTCCTGCTGCGCTAATCAACTCCATTGAGGCACAAAAAGCAGACAATTCAAGCTGGCCTGCCTGGACTGCATTAGAAGAAAAAAATGCGAAAGCCAACTTTGATTCTGAGTCAGAAAGTCAAGAAGTAAATAAAATACTTTCCAGCCATGGATTCATTGCTTCGACTGCATATCCGGTATCCCAGGCATCAGGTGATCCCTGGGGAGTGCTGGAAATATTCTATAAAGAGGAACAACGCGAACAAATAGGACAAAATGACCTCGCTCTTCAGATAACCAATTTCTTATCCATTTTATTAGAAGGAAAATTGGCCCAGGAAAATATTTGGTTGAGCAACCAGCGGTATGATCTTATTTCCAGGGCCACAAATGATATTATTTGGGAGTGGGATGTTGAAAAAGGATTATTGGTAAAGGCAAATACCGGCTTGTCAGATTTTTTCGGTATCGAGAATGGGAAAGAGCAAATTTTTTTCAATGCCTGGAAAAAGTTGCTACATCCTGATGATTACAGTCGGGTTATAAAAAAACGAAATGATTCACTGCGGGATAAGAGCAATCAATACTGGGAAGATGAGTTTCGTATGCAAGGCCAGTCTGGTAAATACAATTATTTTTATCACACGGCATTTATAGTTCGAAATGCAGATGGCCAGGCTATACGTCTTTTTGGTGCAAC
>DAIMYK010000060.1:0-8560 GCA_036734525.1 Sediminibacterium sp.
TCTTCGAAGGTGAATCAGTAGAAGTTGGGTGTAGCACCAAGGGTATGTGTGTCCTGTGTGTTGTTAAGCGGCATGGCTGTTCCGGTGTCGGTGAAGCTTCTCACGGCCAGCACGACCGTTCCCGCGCTCCGGGATCCATTGGTGGATCGTCCTATCCTTCTCGCGTATTCAAAGGAATGCGCATGGCAGGAAGAATGGGTGGAGACCGCGTAAAGATGAAGGGTCTCAAGATTGTAAAGATTTTCCCTGAAAAAAATTATATCCTCATCAGTGGTTCTGTACCCGGACACAACGGTTCTATCGTTTTGATCCAGAAGTAATCACCCCTCAATCGTTAAAAAATGCAAGTAGAAGTTTTAAATACCAAAGGAGAGAAAACCGGCAGAACGGTTGAATTACCGGATGAAATTTTCGGCATTGAACCCAATGATCACGCGATTTATCTCGCTGTAAAACAATACCTGGCCCAGGCTCGTCAGGGTACACACAAAGTGAAAACCCGTGCTGAGGTGAAAGGTGCCAGCCGTAAGTTACACAAGCAAAAAGGAACCGGTGGATCCCGTAAAGGAAATATCCGCAACCCATTGTACAAGGGTGGTGGTACCATTTTCGGACCTAAGCCACATGATTATGGCTTCAAGCTTAACAGGAAAGTAAAGGATCTCGCTAAGATGTCTGCTCTTTCTTACAAAGCCAAAGAAAATGCCCTTTTCGTGATTGAAGACATCGTGATGGACGCTCCCAAGACAAAGACCCTTATGAATGTTCTAGAGAACCTGAACATCGCTCACAAAAAAACATTGATGGTGTTACCTGAGTACCAGGATAATTTATACCTGAGTTCACGTAACATACCCAATGTGGGAAGTCGTTTGCTGTCAGACATCAATACTTACGAATTAATGAATGCAGATGTACTGGTGTTATTGGAGAATACTGCTAAAATCTTGACAGAGGAAGCCGCCTAAAAAAAAGTTCAAAACTGATTATTATGAAACTCAGCGAAGTATTAATAAAGCCCATAGTTACCGAGAAAGCCAATGCCCAGCAGGAAAAACTCCGCAGGTATGCTTTTAAAGTAGACAAGCGCGCCAACAAACTTGAAATTAAAAAGGCGATCGAGGAATTTTATGGTGTTAATGTGGTTGACGTGAACACGGTAGTTGTACCGGGTAAAAATAAAACCCGCTACACCAAGGCCGGATTCATCAAAGGTATCAAGAGCCCATATAAAAAGGCGCTTGTTACTGTTGCAGAGGGAGACAGCATAGACCTGTACGCTAATATTTAATAAAGGTTTCCCACCTCATAAAGGGAAAGAATGGTAAGCAACTACCGCGAAAGTTGATTAAAAAAACCGCCAAGGCGGAAAATGAAAGAAAAATGGCACTGAAGAAGTACAAACCGATCACAGCAGGAACTCGTTGGAGAATTGGAAATGCGTATGCAGAAATCACCACCAACCAGCCTGAGAAGAGTCTTTTAGAACCACAGAAAAACACAGCCGGAAGAAATTCACAAGGTCGTCGTGTTACCCGTTATATGGGTGGTGGTAACAAACAACATTATCGGATCATTGATTTTAAACGCAACAAGCGTGACATGAACGCAACAGTTCTGTCTGTAGAATATGATCCCAATCGTACAGCATTTATTGCTTTGTTACAGTACACCGATGGTGAAAAGCGTTACATCATTGCACCCCAGGGAATCCAGGTGGGAGCTACTGTAATTGCCGGTGACAATGTTGCACCTGAAATAGGAAATGCCCTGTTGATGAAGAACATGCCACTGGGTACAATCATCCACAACATCGAAATGCAGCCTGGTCAGGGAGCGAAACTGGTAAGAAGTGCCGGTTCCTCTGCCCAGCTGGCCAATAAGGAAGAAGCATATGCTGTTCTCAAAATGCCATCCGGTGAATTGAGAAAAGTATTGATCAATTGTTATGCAACTGTAGGTGTTGTTTCTAACAGCGACCACAACCTTGAAACTGCCGGTAAAGCTGGTAAGAATCGTTGGAAAGGTATTCGTCCACGCGTTAGAGGTGTTGCCATGAACCCGGTTGATCACCCGATGGGTGGTGGTGAAGGTAAAGCCTCAGGAGGTCATCCAAGAAGCAGAACAGGTAAATATGCTAAAGGAGAAAAAACACGTACCCGCGGTAAAGGCAGTGACAAACTGATCATTCAGCGCCGGGATGGTAAAAAAATCGCCAAATAAATTAAAACCATTTAATAAATAACACATGGGTCGTTCGATTAAAAAAGGTCCTTACGTTGACAACAGCCTGGAAAGCAAGATCATCGCCATGACCGAGGGTAGAACCAAAAAAGGGGTTATCAAAACCTGGAGTCGTCGCAGTACCATTACTCCTGATTTTGTAGGTCATACTTTCGCCGTTCACAATGGTAACAAGTTCATCCCGGTATATGTAACTGAATTCATGGTAGGGCACAAACTGGGCGAATTCGCTCCTACCCGCAACTTCAGAGGACACGCAGGAACTAAAAAATAAACAACAGCGCTTATCTGAGCATGTACGTTCAGGTGAGTCAATAAATAAAATGAAATGGAAGCAGTAGCAAAACTCAATAACTACCCTACAGGTCCGCGCAAGATGCGCTTGCTGGCCGATGTGATTCGTGGTATGGATGTCGAGAAGGCACTTGCCATTCTTGAGCACCATCCTCAACACAATGCAGTACCTCTTGCTAAATTACTCAGAAGTGCTATCAACAACTGGGAGCAAAAGAACAGCGGGGTGAGCGCAGCAGATAGCGCTTTGATTGTAAAAACCGTATTCGTAGATGGCGGTCGTACACTCAAAAGAATGCGTCCGGCGCCTCAGGGCCGCGGTTACCGTGTTCGTAAGCGCAGCAACCATGTCACTTTAATTGTAGATTCAAATAAATAATTCGTAAAACACTTATATGGGTCAAAAAGCAAATCCGATTGGTAACAGGTTAGGTATCATCCGTGGATGGGACAGTAACTGGTATGGCAGTAAGAAAGACTTCGCCAACAACCTGATTGAGGACAATGAAATCCGCAAATACCTGAATGCCCGTATCAATAAAGGCGGTATCGCTAAAATTGTGATTGAGCGCACTTTAGGTAAACTGATCGTAACCATTCACACTTCCAAACCCGGTATCATCATCGGTAAAGGTGGAAATGAAGTGGATCGTATCAAAGAGGAGCTGAAAAAGCTGACCAGCAACCAGGATGTGCAGATCAACATTCTTGAAATCCGCAGACCCGAGCTGGATGCCAATATTGTAGGTGATACCATTGCTCGTCAGATCGAGAACAGGATCAACTTCAAGCGTGCCATCAAAATGTCTATTGCTTCTACACTCCGCATGGGTGCTGAAGGTATCAAAGTAAAAGTGAGTGGTCGTCTGGGAGGTGCTGAAATTGCCCGTAGCGAAGAATTCAAACAAGGACGAGTTCCACTGCATACCTATCGTATGGACATTGATTACGCCAGTGTTTTTGCTCAGACGGTTTATGGTAAAATCGGTATCAAAGTTTGGATCTGTAAAGGTGAGGTTTTGGGTAAGCGTGAACTGAATCCCAACTTCGTAGGTGGAAAAACCGACATGAGTGATCGCAGAGAGCGTTCCGATGACAGAGGCGATAGAAGAGGTGGTGAGAGAAGAGATGACCGTCGTGGTGGCGGTGACAGAGGAGGCAGAGGAGGCCGTCGTTCATCTTAATTTATTATAACCAATCGTTTTCATAGAATTACAAACAGCAATACATGTTACAACCTAAAAGAAGCAAGCACCGGAAACAGCAAAAGGGCAGAATTCGTGAAGTAGCGAAGCGTGGAACTGCCATCTCTTTTGGTTCTTTTGCCCTCAAAGCCCTGGAGCCGATCTGGCGCACCAATCGCCAGATTGAATCTGCCCGCCAGGCCATGACCCGTGCCATGAAAAGAGAAGGAAATGTGTGGATTCGCATATTCCCCGACAAAATCATTACCCGTAAACCTGCTGAAGTACGTATGGGTAAGGGTAAGGGTAACCCTGAATTCTGGGCTGCTGTTGTGGAACCGGGACGTATCATATTTGAGTGTGATGGTGTTAGCCAGGAAACTGCTAAAGAAGCCATGAAACTCGCAGCTCAAAAATTACCCATCGCCACCAAATTTGTTATCAGAAGAGATTTACAGGCATAAAAATTATTATCCATGGCAAATAAACAAACCAACGCATTCAACAAGTCGATTCGGGAAATGAGCGTTTCTGACCTGACTGCTAAAATCAAAGACGATCAGCTGAGACTGAAGAAGCTGGAGTTTGCCCATGCAATTTCTCCACTAGAAAATCCGATGAATATCCGAACTCTTCGCCGCGACATCGCCAGACTGAGAACGGAACTTAAGAAAAAAGAAATGGGCATTTAATCCATAAATCAACTAAAAATGGCTGAAAGAAATTTACGCAAAACAAGAACGGGAGTAGTTACCAGTGATAAAATGAGTAAGACTATTACCGTTGCTGTAGAAAGGAAAGTAAAACACCCTATCTACGGAAAGTTCGTGAAAAAAACCACGAAATTCCATGCCCACGATGAAAAAGAAGAATGTGGAATTGGTGACGTGGTGAAAATCATGGAAACCCGTCCGCTGAGTAAAACGAAGCGCTGGCGCCTGGTAGAAGTGGTAGAGAAAGCGAAGTAAACAATCTGTGGCCGGATACTGGTATCAAAATACCTTGTTACCCGACCGACATCAAACACAAACAGTATAACAATGATACAGCAAGAAAGTCGACTGAATGTTGCCGATAACAGCGGAGCCAAAGAGGTTCTTTGCATCCGTGTGCTGGGAAACAGTGGTCAGGATTATGCCAAAATCGGTGATAAAATCGTAGTTACAGTTAAAGATGCCATTCCCGCAGGTGGAATTAAAAAGGGAACAGTTTCCAAGGCGGTAATTGTAAGGACTAAAAATAAATTGCGTCGCAAAGATGGATCATATATCCGTTTTGATGACAATGCAGTAGTATTATTAAACAACGCTGACGAGCCAAGAGGTACCCGTATATTCGGACCAGTTGCCCGTGAGTTGCGTGATAAAGGGTACATGAAAATTATTTCACTGGCACCTGAAGTACTGTAATAAACTATTCTATCATTAAAAAATAACTCCTCGGAGAGTTGGAGGTACCATGAGTACAAGATTCAAACCAAAGTTCAACATCAAAAAAGGCGACACAGTAGTTGTGATTGCCGGTGATGGAAAAGACCTGAAAAAACCACGCACTGTGCTGGAAGTTATTGTAGACAAAGGTCGTGTGGTTGTTGAGGGCATCAACATAGTAAAAAAACACACCAAGCCTACGGCCCAAAATACCAAAGGTGGCATCATTCAAAAAGAAGCGCCCATCAGCATTTCTAACGTGATGCTTTGGGATGCTAAGGCTTGTGATGCTACCCGTGGTTAAAGAACACGTGAAGAAGGTAAATTAGTTCGCATCTCTAAAAAATCAGGGGAGGTTATCAAATGAGTACTGTAAAATATACACCCAGACTGGCAGACAAATATTCACGTGAAGTTGTTCCTGCTTTGATGAAAAAATTCTCTTACGGATCTGTAATGCAGGCACCCCGTCTGGAAAAAATTTGTATCAATCGTGGTGTAAACGGAGCCGTTTCCGATAAAAAACTGGTTGACATCGCTGTAGATGAGTTAACCATGATTACCGGACAAAAAGCCGTTCCTACTTCTTCAAAGAAAGATATTTCCAACTTCAAACTCCGTCGAGGCATGCCTATTGGTGCGCGTGTTACGCTTCGTGGTGCAAAAATGTATGAGTTCCTCGACAGACTCGTATCTGTAGCACTGCCACGCGTACGTGACTTCAAAGGTATCAGTGACAAAGCATTCGACGGAAGAGGAAATTACACCCTCGGAGTGACCGAGCAAATCATTTTCCCGGAAATCGATATCGACAAAGTGAATAAAATCACCGGTCTCGACATCACTTTCGTAACCACTGCCCAATCTAATGAAGAAGCTTTCGAACTGCTGAAAGAACTGGGTATGCCCTTCAAAAACGTTAAAAAAGAAAACAACTAATACACATGGCAAAAGAATCCATCAAAGCCAGACAGCGCAAGCGTGAAAAAATGGTAGCTAAATATGCCGACAAAAGAAAGGCATTGAAAGAGGCTGGTGACTACAGTGCTCTCGATAAGCTTCCAAAAAATGCGTCACCTGTACGATTGAAAAATCGTTGCAAACTGACCGGCCGTCCCAAGGGCTATATGCGCTTCTTCGGTATCTCCCGTATTATGTTCCGTGACATGGCGCTGAATGGCATCATCCCGGGCGTTAAGAAAGCCAGTTGGTAATTCGTGTGATAAAAAATAAATTCTGAACTGATTTAATTCAATCAATATGGTAACAGATCCGATAGCAGACTTCCTCACCAGAATCCGCAATGCTCAAATGGCCGGTCACAGACTGGTGGAGATTCCTGCTTCTAATATGAAAAAGCGGTTAACCGAGATTTTGTACGAGCAAGGATATATCCTGAAATACAAATTCGAAGATGACAATAAACAGGGTGTCATCAAGATCGCGTTGAAATACGATCCGCAAACCAAGCAGGCTGCTATTCGCTCTCTGGAAAGAGTCAGCCGTCCCGGTCTGCGTCAATATGCCAAGCCTTCTGAAATCAAACGTGTAATCAATGGCCTGGGAGTTGCTATTCTCAGTACTTCCAAAGGCGTTATTACAGACAAACAGGCCAAAGCACAAAATGTAGGCGGAGAAGTACTTTGTTATATTTATTAAAAGGGTTGGAATCGCTTATTTAAGCCTTTAGTCGGGGCTGAAACCGATCCAACATTCAACACAAAAAAAAACGACTATGTCACGTATAGGAAAACAACCCATCACTATCCCTTCAGGTGTTACAGTATCTGTGAATGCAGAAAATGTAGTAACTGTTAAAGGATCAAAAGGTGAACTTAAAGAATCTATCAACCGCGATATCGTTGTTGAAATTAACGATGGTCAGGTTAATCTAACCCGTCCTACCAATCAGATTCGTCACCGTGCCATGCACGGACTCTATCGCGCTTTGATCGCCAATATGGTGAAAGGCGTAACTGAAGGATTCAAAAAAGACCTTGAGTTGGTAGGGGTAGGTTATAAAGCTGCCAATACCGGTAATGTTCTAGACCTCGCTCTCGGTTATTCTCACAATATCATATTTGAGATCCCCAAAGAACTGAAAGTAACTACCGTAACTGAAAAAGGTCAGAACCCAAAGATTTTTCTGGAAGGTGTTGACAAACAGTTGATCGGACAAGTAGCTGCTAAACTGCGCAGTCTGAGAAAGCCGGAGCCTTACAAAGGAAAGGGTGTTAAATATGTAGGTGAGCAACTGAGAAGAAAAGCAGGAAAGGCTGCAGGTAAATAAATAAGTTAGTAAATCAGTTTCCGGCAGAATCGGAAACAAAAACAACATATCATGAGCAAATTGATCCAAAGGCAGAAAATCAGATACCGCATTCGCAAGAAAGTAGCCGGTACCTCATTGAAACCCCGCCTCTCTGTTTTCAGAAGCAACGCTGAAATCTATGCACAACTGATCGATGATGATAATGGAGTAACACTTGCTGCTGCTTCCTCACTCGACAAAGATATTCAAGCCCAAAAAGGCACTAAAATTGAGAAGGCAAAACTCGTAGGCAATGCCATAGCCCGGAAAGCACAGGCTCTGGGATTACAGGGATGTGTATTCGACAGGGGTGGTAACCTCTATCACGGAAGAGTTAAATCTGTGGCAGAAGGTGCACGCGAAGGAGGTCTTCAATTCTAATCAATTATCGAAATAATCATTCAATCAATTTCAGACAATGTCGAAACTCACTGTAAATAAGGTAAAAGCGGCCGGGGAAATGGAACTTAAAGACAAAGTAGTTGCCATCAACCGTGTAGTGAAAACTACCAAAGGTGGTCGTACTTTCAGCTTCTCTGCACTTGTAGTAGTAGGTAATGAAGGTGGAGTAGTTGGTCACGGACTGGGTAAAGCAAAAGAAGTACAGGAAGCTATCTCCAAAGGAATAGAAGACGCAAAGAAGAACCTTGTTCGTGTTCCAGTTATGCATGGAACCATACCCCACGAACAACTGGCAAAAGATGGTGCTGCTAAAGTACTCATCAAACCTGCTGCACACGGAGCCGGTGTAATCGCCGGAGGAAGCATGCGCGCTGTTTTGGAAAGCGCCGGTGTTACAGACGTACTCGCCAAAAGCCTTGGTTCTGCCAACCCACACAACGTGGTAAAAGCTACCATCAAAGCCCTGGCTATGCTCAGAGAACCTGTGCAGGTTGCAAAAACCCGCACCATCAAACTGGCCAAAGTTTTCAACGGATAATCAGCAGAAACCTGTAAAAATTAAGTCATGAAAAAAATAAAAATCACGCAGATCAAAAGCGGAATCGACCGCCCGGAACGTCAGAAAAAAACACTGGCCGCCCTCGGTATGCGTAAACTGAATGCGACCAAAGAGGTAGCTGCCACTCCGCAAATAC
>DAIMYK010000061.1:0-8498 GCA_036734525.1 Sediminibacterium sp.
TTCATATGGATAAATATTAGCTAATGGATTGAGGTGGTTGGATCAAATCCCAGCGGTTCCCATAGAGGTCCTGAAAAACGACCACCCTTCCATATACTTCCTGTCGGGGTTCCTCCAAAAATGCAACACCTTCTTTTTTCATTCTTACATAATCTCGTTCAAAATCATCTGTATGCAGAAAGAGAAATACTCTGCCACCTGTTTGGTTACCAATAGCTGCCTTTTGTTGGTCATTGGAAGCCTTCGCTAGTAAAATTTTACAACCACCACCGGAACCTGGAGGAGCAATGATCACCCAACGTTTATCTGCACTCATTACCGTATCTTCTATTACTTCAAATGAGAGAGCACGGGTGTAAAATTCAATGGCTTCATCATAGTCTCGCACTACCAGGGCCAGTGCTTCCAATCGTTGCTGCATAAATTGAATTATTGAATCATTTTTTTGATCTCATTCAGTTTCATCAAAGCCTCCACGGGAGTTAATCGGTTGATGTCTATCTCGGTGAGCAATTGGCGAATCGAATCAAAAGTCTGGGTATGTGCATCAAAGATGGAGAGCTGCATCTGAGGAATGGTAAGTTTTTTCATTTGTTTGCTTAAGTTACCTGCAGACATATCTGTTGAAATACCCATGCCCTCTTCTGTAGACTTATGCTCCAATTGTTGTAAGATTTCGTAGGCACGGTCGATCAATACCGGTGGCATGCCGGCCATTCTGGCCACGTGAATTCCAAAGCTGTGGGTGCTGCCTCCCTTGGCAAGTTTGCGGAGAAAAATAATTTTGTTGCCGGCTTCCTTGTGGGTGATGTGATAATTATGTACCCTTTCACATTTGTTTTCCAACTCATTGAGCTCATGATAATGGGTTGCAAATAGCGTCTTAGGTCTGGCAACCGTTTGTTGCAGGTATTCCACCATACTCCAGGCGATAGATATCCCATCATAAGTGGAAGTACCTCTTCCTATTTCATCCAGCAAAACCAGACTTCTTTCTGAAATATTATTAATGATGCTGTCAGTTTCATTCATCTCCACCATAAAAGTAGATTCACCTCCACTCAGGTTATCACTTGCTCCGACCCTTGTAAAAATTTTATCTGTCAATGGAACCAGTGCTTTTTTGGCAGGGACAAAACTTCCCATATGCGCCATTAGGGTGATCAGAGCTGTTTGCCGAAGCAAAGCACTTTTACCACTCATATTGGGACCTGTGAGAATGATGATCTGTGTTTCAGCCGGATTCAATTGAATATCGTTGGCGATGTATTCCACTCCCGGGGGAAGAAATCTTTCGATAACAGGATGTCTGCTTTCTTCCAATAGCAACTCATAACCATCATGAATTTCAGGTTGATGGTATCCGTATTTCAGTGCATTCTCAGCAAAGCAAATCAGACAGTCTAACGTGGCCAGCACATGTCCATTTACCTGCAATGGAGCAATATATGTCTGCAAATCATTCAGCAACTGATCGAAGATACTTGCTTCCAGCACGAGCATTTTTTCTTCCGCACCCATTATCTTCTCTTCATACTCTTTTAGCTCCGGCGTAATATATCGCTCCGCATTCACGAGTGTTTGCTTTCGAATCCAGGTGTCGGGCACTTTATTTTTATGCGCATGTGTTACTTCCAGGTAATAACCAAATACCTGGTTGTAACTTATTTTTAATGAACTGATGCCTGTTTTTTCCGCTTCCTGACGCTGTATTTGTTGCAAGTACTCTTTTCCCCCATGCGCTATCATTCTAAGTTGATCAAGTTCTGCACTGACCCCATCTCTGATCATCCCCCCTTTTGCTGCAGTAGCAGGTGCATTCTCAGCAATGATGTTTACTATGCGCTCTACTATTATTTCGCAATTGTTCAGGGCATCACCTAACTTTTTCAAGAGGGGTTGTGATGACTCATGACAGAGTTGTTTGATGATAGCAGTTTGCTGGAGGCCCTTCCCCAGTTGTTGGACTTCCCTTGGACTAATCCTTTTGCCGGGAATTTTTCCACTCAGGCGTTCCAAATCTCCACATGATCTGATGGATTGGCTAAGCTCTTTCCGAAGATCCGTTGATTTGATCAGGAAAGAAACTGATGTAAGTCTCTCCAGAATACCTTCCTTATTTCTTAGCGGAAACAACATCCATCGTTTCAGCATTCGGCTTCCCATTGCATTCACAGTCTGATCCATGACTTGCAGCAGGGAATGAGCTCCTTCTTGCACAGGCAACAGTTCGAGGTTCCTGACTGTGAAACGATCCATCCACAAAAACTCCTCGCGCTCTAATCGCTGTAGGGAAGTCAGGTGTTGCCAGTTGGGATGTTCGGTTTCTTTGAGGTAATGCAGCACCGCACCTGCTGCAATGATTCCCGGATGAGCATCATCTACTCCGAAACCCTTGAGTGAGTGTGTTTGAAATTGTTTCAATAAACTTTCGCGGGCATATTGTTCGTCATAAATCCAGCTCTCCAGGGTATAAGTATAAAACTGGTTGCCATAGGTTTCCCGAAATTTTTTCAGATAACTTCTGGAAAACAATACCTCAGCGGGCTGTAAGCTTTGTAAAAGTTTATCAATGTAATCATCGTTGCCTGCAGCTACCAGGAACTCACCGGTCGTGATATCCAGAAAAGCAATGCCATGTTCCTTTTCGCCAAAATGGATGGAGGCAAGAAAATTATTGCGGGTATGATCCAGCAATTTGTCATGCGTCGCTATTCCGGGGGTAACCATCTCCGTTACACCTCTTTTCACAATCCCCTTTACGGTTTTCGGATCTTCCAACTGATCACAAATAGCTACCCGGTAGCCTGCCTTCACCAACTTGTGCAGGTAAGTTTCTAATGCATGGTAGGGAAATCCTGCTAATTCACTAGAGGCCGCTGCTCCATTGTTGCGCTTGGTGAGGGTGATGCCCAGAATGCGGGAAGAGATAATGGCATCCTCTCCAAAAGTTTCATAAAAATCACCGACCCTGAACAAAAGGATAGCATCAGGATACTTCTGTTTGATGCTCTTGTGCTGCACCATCAATGGGGTATCTTTTGCTGCTTTTGCCATAGCAACAAATATAAATCATGCCCCGTCAAAGCCCCGATAAACCCCGGAGATGTGGATAAGAAAACTAGAATCCGAGCCCCCCGCCTCCGGCGGGTCTGGGTGCCGGCATGGGTTTCCTTGGTAATTTTTGTTCCCGCTGTGCTGCCTGGTAAACGAATGATGCAACTATCGTTGCCATCTGCTTCAGGTCTGCTGCTATCAGGTGGTCATACACATCCATATTGCTGTGGTGGGTTCGGGTATCATATTCTATAGGGTCTTGAATAAACTGAAACCCGGGAAGTCCTACCGCATCAAAACTTTGGTGATCGGTTCCACCCGTGTTACTGATTGTTACCGTTCCTGCACCCAGATCAGCGAAGGGGGAGAGCCAGGAAGAGAAAATGCCGGCACATGCTTCATTGCCTTGCAGGTAGATACCTCTTATTTTTCCTGTGCCATTATCAATATTGAAATAACAGGAAAATTTCTGGTGTGCTGCTTGTGGTTGCATGTTGGCAGGGTCGGCCAAATATTTACGCACATACCCTCTGGAGCCGAGTAATCCTTGCTCTTCTCCGCTCCACAAACCAATCCGGATGGTTCTTTTGGGTTGTATCCCCAGTGTTTTAATGATCCGCATCACTTCCATCATCACTGCTGACCCGGAAGCATTATCTGTCGCACCTGTTCCTGCCTGCCAGGAATCCAAATGTGCTCCGATCATCACTACTTCATCTTTGAGAACGGGATCGGTACCGGGGATCTCTCCAATTACATTGTATCCCTGAAGGTCACCGGTATAAAATTTCGTTTTTACCTCGGCTTCGAGCTGCACATTTATTCCGGATTTAGCAAGACGAAGCAAACTATTGTAATCTTCCGCGCCTAACACCCAATCCGGAAAATTTTCCGGGTCTGTCGCTTTATAAGATCCACCACCTTGCGCAAATACTGTTCCATCATGACTTCTGGGTCCACCGGAGCTGAGCAGCGCAATGGCACCTTCTGAGCGCGCCATTTCTTTGAGCAGCGCCATCATTCGCTGGGCACCGCCACCTCTTGCAGCCATTTGTTCCCGCATTCTTCTTTGTGCTGCTGTATCTCTGTTATTGGCGCCTCCACGGGCAGGAGTAGGAGCCGCTTTGGCCATCTTATCTAGTTCTTCATCTGTATATCTCACTGCATCGGGTTTGAAGGAATGCTGATAATTCACCGGTTGGTCCATGATCAATAATTTTCCCTTGAGCTGTCCCCGGTAAGCTTCCAAAGCTGTTGTGTCTTTTGCATTAATAACGAGTAATGACCCGGTTTTTAGTCCCTTGATACCGGAAGTCCATGTCTTGGGATACATCTGTAAAGCTTTATAGTAGGGTGCCTGCATGGCCAGATATGATTTCGTCAATTCCCAACCCTTACCGAATTCGCCCCAGGGATCTAATTGCACCGATTGTAAACCCCATGAATTCATTTGCTGCATAGCATACTGAGCTGCCCGCATATATCCTGGGGAATTGGTCAGGCGGTTACCACTGACATCTGTCAATTGAAAAGCGATATCCATTACCTGTGATCTTTCCAATCCCTCCTGCCTGATGCGGCGGATCATTGCAGTATCTAATATTTCAGTTTGAGCCTGAATAGTTAGGCTGAAGATGACTGCAAACAACGTAAAAACAGATTTTTTCATAACATCAAGAATTGAATAAGGGAATAATTTAAGTCATTTTTTTCAAATCGGTGCGTAACCAGGTATAAACGGTTGAACGTACCTTTGCGCCATGCGAAAACGCAGCATGGAGGAGTTAGAGCGCTTGTCAGCGGAAGATTTTCACCAATCGGTGAAAAATCCTGTTATACTCATTTTAGATAATATCAGGAGTATGCACAATGTGGGAAGTGTTTTCAGATCCGCAGATGCATTTAGGGTAGAAAGTATATTTCTTTGTGGATATACGCCGCAACCTCCCCACAGGGATATTCACAAGACTGCTCTTGGAGCTACAGAGACAGTTCAATGGTTGTATTTCTCCGATCCAATAGAAGCAGTGGCTGAAGCCCGAAAAAGAGGGTTTTCTATCTGGGCAGTAGAACAAACCGATGACAGTACACCACTCTATCAATATGAACCTACTGTCAATGGTACGGCACTAGTTTTGGGAAATGAAGTCGAAGGTGTTTCAGATGCACTGCTTTCGGTTTGTGATGGAAGTATTGAGATACCTCAATGGGGCATGAAGCACTCTCTGAATGTATCTGTTGCTGCCGGCATTGTTCTATGGGAAATCACCCGTCATACTTTCATTCACCATTGAGTTTATATTTATCAGCATGTCATTCCAGTCTTTCTCAAATACCATCCGTCGCTATTTTCAACTGATCACTTTTTCCCATACGGTTTTTGCTCTTCCCTTTGCCATCATCGGATTCATGCTGGGGATTTGGCAGGTTTCAGAAGAAAGAAGATTGGGGTCAGTGCCTGTTTTACAATTATTCCTCCTCGTAATTGTTTGTATGGTAACTGCCCGTAGTGCTGCCATGGCATTCAACCGATACCTGGATAGAAATTTTGATGCCCGAAACCCGAGAACGGCACTCCGTGAAATACCGGCAGGACTGATATCAGCTTCGAGTGCACTTCGTTTCGTTTTGATCAATGCCATCATTTTTGTTATTGCAGCAGCTTTGATCAATCCGCTCTGTGGTTGGCTTTCACCCGTTGCTCTTTTTGTCATTCTGTTTTACAGTTATACCAAACGATTTACCCCGCTTTGTCACGTTGTGTTGGGAATAGGACTATCACTCGCACCCATAGGTGCATATTTATCTGTTACCGGAGCTTTTAATCTTCTTCCCATTTTGTTTTCTCTGGCTGTAATTGGCTGGGTCAGTGGATTTGATATCATTTATTCCCTGCAGGATGAGGATTTTGACAGGGAACATCAACTTAACTCAATACCCGTTTGGCTGGGAAAAAAAAGGGCCTTGCAGGTAGCAATAGTATTACATATCACCTGTGCTGTTTTACTGGCAGTAGCAGGGTTTTTCGGACCCTTTAGCTATCTATACTGGCTGGCCTATGCACTCTTTGTGGCGATGCTCATTTACCAGCATAGTTTGGTAAAGCCTACTGATCTTTCGAGGGTCAACAGGGCTTTCATGACTTCGAATGGTGTTGCCAGTGTAATATTTGGTATATTGGTGGTAATTGATATTATCGGGCAATTATAAAATGTAATCCGATGGCGATTGGCTGACTTAACAGGTATAAACTATTTTTTTGGGAAGAATACTGAGCATAGATTTTGGGGCCAAAAGAACCGGACTGGCAGTTACAGATCCTTTACAGATCATTGCAACGGCTTTGGATACAATCAACACACATGATCTTTATGAATTTCTAAAAAAATATGTTGTCGAAGAGAAAGTGGAAAAGATCATCATTGGTTATCCCCTGAACCTCGATGACACGCCTACCCATGCTACTCCACTGGTAGATGCAGCTGTGAAGCGACTGAACAAGCTGTTTCCCCTCTTACCGGTTGAAAAAGTGGATGAAAGATTTTCTTCCCGCAGGGCAACGGAGGCAATGCTGGAAATGGGTATGAAGAAAAAAGATCGCCGCCAGAAAGGGAATACCGATCAGATTGCAGCGACTCTTTTATTACAGGAATATTTGAATGCCAGAACTCAGTAGCCTGAGTTACTGAAAAGTCCTTTATCGCCTTTTTTGTACCTTTGCAGTCAATTTATACCATGATTTTTCCTATTGTAGCATACGGAGCACCTATTTTACGTAAGGTCGCAAAAGATATTTCAGCCGACTATCCCGGTTTGAGTACACTCATAGAAGATATGTGGGAAACCATGTATGAAAGCAATGGGGTAGGGTTGGCAGCGCCTCAGATCAATAAAGATATCCGACTTTTTGTGGTGGATAGTACTCAAATTTTCGAGCACCTAGAGGAATCTGAGAAAGAGATGATGAAAGATGGTCCGGGTATTAAAAAAGTATTCATCAATGCCCGCATTGACGAGTTATCAGGAGATGAGTGGCCCTACAACGAAGGTTGTTTGAGCATTCCCAAAATCAGAGAGGATGTTTATAGGAAAGAACAGGTGACCATTACGTATCAGGATGAATTGTTTACATCACACACTGAGACCTACAAATGAATTACGGCGAGTGTAATTCTGCATGAGTATGACCATATTGAGGGTAAGTTATTCATCGATTACCTGTCACCCTTTCGCCGCAAATTGATGCAGGGAAAGTTGAAAGACATCAGCAAGGGGAATATTAAAGTAGATTACAAAATGATCTTTCCGGGGTAATGAGGTACCTACTCATTTTAACCTTAGTGGCAGCTTCTTTTCGGCTGATGGCACAGGATACTTCTGTTTATTTCAATCAGCAGTCATTTACCCTTGCAGAGGTGGTGGTGAGGAATAATTTTGATTACCGGGCAGTACTTGCCGCCATCCAGCAAGACACAAGCTTTTATAAGGCTTTTCGGAACTTGCGTATACTTGGTTATTCCTCCTATAATGATATCCGGATGCTTGATAAGAAGGATAAACTGAAAGCATCGTTGTATAGCAAAACCAGGCAGCAGCGCTTTAATAACTGCCGCTATACTGAGGTATAACAGGAAGAGGTGACCGGTGATTTTTATGCGGAAGGCAGGAAGTATAATTACATGACCGCTGAATTATATGCTTCCCTTTTCTTTGCCAGGGATACTATTTGTGGTGAGAACAATATTGTCAAAGGTCATTCTATTCGAGCCTCCGGGAAAAAAGGATTAGACAAGCACAAAGAGCAATTAAAAATGCTTTTTTTCAATCCCGGTAAGAAAATACCCGGGATCCCGTTCATCGGTGATAAACTGGATCTTTATGATGAATCAGCACATAAACTATATGATTATCGGCTGGATGTACAGGAATGGAATGGAACCCTGGTATATGTGTTCTCGATTACTCCGAAAGAAGAACTTGGATTTTTAAAAAATGATCGGGTCGTGGTAGATCGGATGGTTACCTGGATGGATATGAAGACACTCTATGTGATTGCACGCAACTATTCGCTCAGTTACAAGGCCGGTGTCTACGATTTTGATGTAAGTATGGAGGTAGAAATGACCCGTTACAAGGAGTTCATAGTCCCTCGTGTTCTTAGATATAAGGGAAATTGGGATGTGGTTTTCAAGAAAAGAGAAAAAGCAGTGTTCACTGCTACCTTATTTGATTTCAAATAAAAAATAAGGGCTGCTGCCACCTATGCAACAACCCCGCAAACACCCCGCTGGCTTTTCATGTAATTAGTTATAGATTATCCAGAAATTCCTGAAGTTTTTCTTTTCTTATTTTTTGAGGTTCGAGTTTTAGAATAGTAGGGGAAGAGAGATTGCTTACTGATTTTTCACCCATATAAAAATCATTACCGATTTTCGTAATGG
>DAIMYK010000062.1:0-8473 GCA_036734525.1 Sediminibacterium sp.
GAGGATAGTATTTCTTTTTTTAATTGGTGGCCATCTTGGCGAGAGAGACCTTTGACAATAGAACGGATAGCATATAAGACAAAACATACAAGACTATGTTTTGGCGTTGCGATTTTAAATAGAAAAGAATACGTGAAAAGCGTTTCATGCGGGCAAGTTAGCTGCTTTTACCCCCGAAAGTAAGTACTTTTGCAGGGAATCAATCAGCTGATTATGATAGAAGGCAAAAGACAGCGGCAGGTGGCAGGGGTTTTGCAGGAGGCCCTCTCCGATATTATCAGGCATCTATCACTCAATATGATGCAGGGTGGTTTGGTATCAATTTCTTCCGTTAAAGTATCTCCGTACCTGCTGGAATCCCGTATTTATATCAGCCTCTTCCAGGTGGCAGACCCCGAAAAAGCAATGAAATCCATTGAATCAAGGGCCTGGGAAATTAAAAAAGAACTGTCTCAGCGTGTCAAGCACCAGCTTCGTCGGATCCCCGTACTTCATTTTTACAGAGATGATACCCTGGATTATGTTTTTAAATTGGAAGAAATATTTAAAAACATAGCTGCGCCTGAAAAAGAGAATGAAGACAATACTCCTTCCTGATTTTTTGTCCAACACTTTGTTCATATAACCTTTTTCTAGTGAACCTTTTATTTGCCTGGCGATATTTCACTACCGGTCAAAAAGCCAGCGTAATCAATTGGATGTCTCGAATCAGCCTGCTTGCCATTGGTGTTGGCGCCACCGCATTGATCATTGTGCTTAGTGTATTCAATGGATTCGAAGATCTTGTCAAAGGTTTGTACAACGATTTTTACGCAGATGTTCGGGTAGTTCCTGAGAGGGGTAAAATCATGCGCATCAGCCAGACTCAACTCTCTCAAATGAAGCAAATGCCCGGTGTATTGGCATTGAGCAGGGTGGTGGAAGAAAAGGCGGTGCTCAATGGGGCTTTTCAAACAGTAGTCACGCTCAAAGGGGTAGATAGTCAATACACGTCTGTTACCAATATCAATACACCTCAACATTTGCTGCGGGGAAGTTTTTCCCTCGGCGATGCTACCCAACCTACCATAGTAGTGGGTGTGGGTATTGAAAATGCTGCCGGACTGGAAGTTGAAAAGTACAAGTATCCGGCGGTGGTCTATTTGCCCAATAAACAGGCCAGCCGACTAAGCTCCGAAGAAGGTTTACACTCCTCTACCGTAATACCCGCAGGCACATTTGCGGTTCAACAGGAATTCGATAATAAATATGTATTCACCAATCTCGCATTCATGCAATACATGCTTTCCTTGCAGCCCGATGAATATGCTGCACTTGAAATGCGCGTTGTCGGAGATCCGGCTGTTGTGCAATCGGCCATTCAGCAAATGTTGGGCAAAGATTACAGGGTTGAGACCCGCTATCAGCAAAATATGGGTTTGTACCGGGTAATGAAAACGGAAAAGTGGTTCATCTTCGTAGTGCTGACTTTGATTTTGGCAGTGGCTGCTTTCAATATTATTGGTTCGCTGACTATGCTTGTTTTGGAGAAAAAGAAAGACATCGCCATTTTACAGGCTATGGGTGCTTCTTCCGGCCGTATTCACTTTATTTTTCTCCTCGAGGGCTTATTGCTGGGTATCATCGGGGGAGGAATTGGCATGCTGCTGGCTGCTCTTATCTGCCAGCTTCAATTGCAGTTCAAGTTGATCAAATTAGCGGGCAGCACATTTATCATTGATTACTATCCTGTTGCCATGAGGGCCGGTGATTTTGCTTTGGTGGGCATCACATTGCTTGTAATCACCGTTATTGCTGCCTGGATACCTGCCCGCAAAGCGGGTCAGCAGGGGTATTCATTGAAGAGTTTTTAATGACTTTTCTACTCCGGAAATTAATAATCTCCCAGGGTCTCGGGTAATTCTGCCAGGGCGGTAGCTAACTGTGCATCATTCGGCGCAATACCGTGCCATTCGTGACTTCCCTCCATAAAGGATACTCCCTTTCCCATTTCTGTTTTCATCAGAATAGCGATGGGTTGTTGTTGGTGAGCGGCTACTTTAGCGGCTTCCAGCGTCGTAAGAATAGCATCCATTTGATTGCCATCCATTTCCAGCACCATCCAGCCAAAGGCCTCAAGTTTGGCCTTTAAGTTGCCCAGGTTCATTACCTTATCGGTTGGTCCATCTATTTGTTGTCCGTTCCAATCAATCGTAACAATGAGGTTATCAGCCTTGTGATGGGCGGCAGCCATCAGTGCTTCCCAATTCTGTCCTTCATTTAATTCACCGTCACCTGTAAGGCAATAAACCAGGTGGTTGTCTTTATTCAGTTTTTTGGCGAGGGCTGCTCCCAATGCAACACTGAGTCCCTGTCCCAGTGATCCACTGGCAATGCGTATACCGGGCAAGTGTTCATGGGTAGTAGGGTGACCTTGCAGGCGGGAGTTAATTTTTCAGAAAGTTGAAAGCTCGCTCACCTCAAAGTAGCCGGCACGGGCCAGCACCGAATACATCAGCTGAGAGATGTGTCCATCCGACAGGAAAAAAACATCCTCGCCTTTGCCATCCATCGTAAAATCAGGGTTTCTCTTCATTACTTTGAAATAGAGGGCGGTCAGAAAGTCGGTACAGCCCAGGGAGCCACCGGGGTGACCACTCTGAACGGCATGCACCATTCTGACAATATCCCTGCGTATTTGAGTGGCTGTCTGCTGTAATTCCTGTGTTGTCATAGTTCTCAACTTGTGGTGCAAATATAAGAGAGAGAATTCAGTTGGCTGACTGCGCGAAGAGGTTTGTCGGGTACTACCAACATTTTTTTTACTTTTGGCATCTCAAAATCAAGGATATGTCGGAAGAACTATTTTTAATTACCGGTGCGGCCGAGGAAAGCATGCGCAAAGGAATCGCCCACCTGGAAACGGAATTGACCAAGATCAGGGCCGGCAAAGCCAGTCCCGCCATGCTGGATGGCATTATGGTGGAGTATTATGGAAGTCCGACCCCCATTGCTCAGGTAGCCAATATATCAGAGCTCGACGATAGAACCATCAGCATACAGCCTTGGGAAAAATCCACGTTAGCTGCAAATGAGAAATCAATCATGCAGGCCAACATTGGTATTACCCCTCAAAATGATGGCAACCAGATTCGGTTGTTCATGCCACCCTTGACCGAGGAAAGAAGGCGTGAACTCTTCAAAAAAGCCAGTGGGGAAGGAGAGAATTCCAAAGTAGCTATCCGCAATATTCGGAGGGATGCTATTGAGCAGGTGAAAAAATTACAGAAAGATGGTTTGAGTGAGGATGCAGCTAAGGATGCCGATAAAGAAATTCAGGAACTCACGGATAAATATATTCAATTGGTGGACAAGCACCTGGCAGCCAAGGAAAAGGAAATGATGGCTGTATAAAAGTGTAGTCAGCAGATATTGGAACCGGAATTAAACTTCCGGTTTCTTTTTTTCAGGGCGGTTCACCAGATAGACTCCAGCCAAAATGATGAATAAACTGAACACTTGTTTTTCACGAATGTATTCCTGCCGAAGCAACCCCCATCCTATGGCTACAATCGGAATGCCATAGGTCACCATGGATGCAAAAACAGGTCCAGCTCTCTTCACCAAAAGGTAAAACAGCACCGATGCAATGGCTGTTCCAAAAATGCCGAGTATGGCTGCTGCTAATGTGGATTGAATATAAGCTGATTCTGTAAGAGGTAAATTACCATATCCGGTCAACAACAAGATCACGAAGGAGGGGATAATCAACATCACAAAAGCAAGTGAGGCTATATCTATGGCACGGAACCCACGCATATATCTTCCCACCATGTTTACATTTAGTCCATACATAATTGTAGCAGCAACGACCAAAAACGAATAACCTAAATTAGATAAGTGTATATCGCTGCCCGTGATGATGAGCATCACAAGTCCCAAAAACCCTATACAAGTGCCTATTATCTGAACCGGTCTTGCTTTTAGCTGAAAAAAGAACATGCCTACCAATAAGGTGAATAAGGGTGTTAGTGCGTTCAAAATGCCTGCCATGGAACTATCAATTTTCGTCTCCGCCAGGCAAAAAAGATAAGCCGGAAAGAAACTACCCAATAAACCTGAACCCATTACCATCAGCACCCTGTTGCGGGGGATGGATTGCCAAGCTTTTTTAGCAAATGGAACCAAAACCAGTCCGGCAGTCAACATGCGCAGGGAGGCTACCTGGTAGGCAGACAAGTGGTCCATCCCCAACTTCATAAGGTAAAAAGAAGAGCCCCAGATCAGACACAAAACAACGAAGAGTAACCAGCTGATCCAGGTATTGCGCATGTATAAGTTTTCGCAAAGGTGCTCATTTATTGTAACAATTGGATATTTTTAAGGAAACAAAGCTTATGGCAACCTACGATCTATCCCGCATCAGTACCCGAGCTCCTAAGAACCTGAACAAGGAAAAAACCAAGGCAGCTACTGCCCGTATTCTCGATGAATTAGATGAGTTGCAGAACTTATTGTTCGCCGAGAGCAAGCATGCTGTATTGGTAGTGATACAGGGAATGGATGCAAGCGGAAAAGATGGCGTAATTCGGAATGTGTTTGGAAGATTGAACCCTCAGGGTGTGCGGGCCTATTCTTTCAAAGTGCCTACTGCATTAGAGCTTTCTCACGATTTCTTGTGGCGGGTACATCAACAGGCGCCACCCAGGGGAATGATACAAATTTTCAACCGGTCTCACTATGAGGATATTTTGGTGACCAGGGTACATAAATGGTGCGATGATCAATTGGCGAAGGCGCGCATGAAAGCCATCAATGATTTTGAAGAACTTTTGCAACGACACAGCAATACCCATATTTTAAAATTTTATCTGCACGTGTCTCCGGAAGAGCAGCATCAGCGCTTGCAGGAGCGAATCAAAAACCCGGAAAAACAATGGAAGTACAATGAGCGTGATTTTGAGGAGGCCAAGCTTTGGAAGGTTTATATGAAGATGTACCAGGATTGCTTCCAATTTTGCAGCAAGGTGCCCTGGACGATTGTTCCGGCAGACCAGAACTGGTACAAAGAACACCTGATCGCAACGAAACTTCACCAGGTATTGAGTTCACTGAAAATGCAGTATCCGGGTCTGAAAAAGTGATTATATGGTTTGTTTTTCTTATTTTTCCCAATAAAATCAATCTTATGGGCTTACTCAAAGAATTCAAAGAATTCGCCGTTAAAGGCAACCTTGTCGATATCGCTGTCGGTTTTGTAATGGGTGCCACCTTCACCAAAATCGTTACCTCTTTTGTGGATGGAATGGTAATGCCTATGGTGGGCATGTTAAGTGGCGGCGTTGATTTTTCTGATAAGGTATTTACTTTGAAGGAAGCTACGGCTGAAATCAAGGATGCTGCCGGCCAGGTGGTAACTGCCGCTAGTCCGGCAGTTGAGGTAAAATACGGGGCATTTATTACCAGTTTGATCGATTTCATCATCATTGCTTTTGTAGTATTCATGATCATCAAGGCCATTAACCGGCTGAAGTCTGCTGCACCCCCTCCCGCGCCTGCCGGACCCTCTTCGACCGATCAGTTGTTGATGGAAATACGGGACGCCCTGAAGAAATAGCCGAATTTGCCCGATTTTTCTTCTTTGGTGGATAACTGAGGTTACTCACCGGGGTACTTTTTGTCTTAAATCGTTTTCTTTGTGGCTAAATTGACGTACAGTGAATCAGTCGAGTTATCAAATCAAGTTAGAGCAGTTTGAAGGCCCTTTTGACCTGCTGTTATTTTTCATAGAAAGAGATGAACTGGATATTTATAATATTCCTATCACCCGCATTATCAACGATTTTCTTGAATTCATTCATCAAAGTGAAAAACTCAATATAGAACTCAGCAGTGAGTTCATTTTGTTTGTCTCCACCCTGATGCGCATCAAGGCGCGACTGTTGCTGCCCCGCAAGGAGCTCGACGCTGCCGGTAATGAGATAGATCCCCGCCAGGAATTGATTGATAAAATTCTGGAATACAAGAAATTCAAAGAGGCAGCCATAAAAATGGCAGAGATGGAGGCAGAGCGAATGCTTATGATCAAGCGGGGCAACTTGCAGAAGGAATTATCATTATTGGGTGAAGAGGCAGCCGAGGGTACAGAAATACAAAACATCACACTTTTCAAATTGATGAAATCATTTGAAAAAGTGATGCAGCGTGTACAGGAGCGACAAAATCGACCGGTACATACGGTAGTTCCTTATAACTATACAATGGAAGGCAGCAGGGACTATATTCTCGATCTGCTCTCGCGCGAAAAAATGCTCTCCTTTGAAAAGATATTTGATGTCTGCGAAAACAAGATCCACGCAATTTTCCTTTTTCTTTCCATCCTGGAGTTATCACAACAGAAATACATGCGACTGAGTGTTGGCCCGGGCATGAATAATTTCATAGTCGAATGGAATGAAAACAGGGAGGCGGATTTGGAGGCAGAGGCAGCTTCCCGTATGGAGGAAGAGGCATCAGCAACTGATGCGGCAGCAGATACTTTATCTGATCTGCAAGAACAATAGCTTTATCCCGCTATTGTAACCTTAGTAACTTTTTCCTTCATCAGAGCCAATACTGCTTCTTCAATGGCTTGTGCATCATAGTTACATTCCCTGTGAAGCTCTCTTGGTGTACCATGTTCAACAAGTCTGTCCGGGATACCCAGTATGGTCACTTCAGCGTTGTACCGATGTGCGTTCATGAATTCTAAAACAGCAGATCCAAAACCACCTACAACTGTGCCATCTTCAATAGTGACTACTTTAGAATACTTGCTAAATACTTCGTGCAGTAATTCTTCATCAAGTGGTTTAACAAAACGCATATCATAGTGAGCCGGATCAATGCCCTGGGTTCTCAACTGGCGGATGGCTGCCTGTGCAAAATTACCCGGATGACCCAAGGATACGATGGCTACATCTGTACCTGTTTTTAACCGTCGTCCTTTTCCGATTTCAACTTCCTCCATCGCTGTTTTCCACTCGGGCATAACACCTTCTCCTCTCGGATATCGAATGACAAAAGGCATCGTATTGCTGTCCAGCTGTGCCGTGTACATCAGGTTACGCAATTCCTGCTCATTCATCGGCGCACTGATGATCATATTGGGAATGCACCTGAAAAAAGCGATATCATAACATCCGTGGTGGGTAGGTCCGTCCTCGCCCACCAGACCGGCCCTGTCCAGGCAGAAAATCACCGGTAGTTTTTGGATGGCTACATCGTGCACCACCTGGTCGTACCCTCTTTGAATGAATGAGGAGTAAATGTTACAAAATACTTTCATGCCTTGTGTGGCCAGACCTGCGCTCACTGTTACAGCATGTTGTTCACAAATGCCCACATCGAATGCGCGATGAGGCATTTTTTCCATCATGATTTTTAAAGAGGATCCACTGGGCATTGCCGGAGTGATTCCCATGATAGCAGGATTCTTCTCTGCCAGTTCAACGATGGTATGTCCGAATACATCCTGGTATTTGGGAGGTTGGGGTGTCTGAATGGTTTTGCGATAGATCTCTCCGGTCAGTTTATCGAATAATCCGGGGGCATGCCATTTGGTTTGGTCTTTTTCTGCCAGTGCATAGCCCTTACCCTTGGTGGTGATAATATGTAATAACTTAGGACCGGGTATTTCCCGCAGGTCTTTCAATGTGTCAACCAGTTTAGTGATATTATGTCCGTCAATGGGACCGAAATACCTCAATTTCAGGGCTTCGAAAAGATTACTGCTATTGCTGACCAACCCCTTCAAACTCGCTTCCAGCTTGCTGGCCATTGATTTGCTGAAATTTTCTCCGATGGGTAGCTTGCCCATAAGATTCCATATTTCATCGCGAACCTTATTATAGGTTGGGGAAGTGCTGATATCAGTCAAATATTCTTTCAATGCCCCTACATTGGGGTCAATGCTCATGCAATTGTCATTCAAAATGATCAACAAATCACTGTCTGCAACACCGGCATGGTTCATGGCTTCAAAAGCCATCCCTGCTGTCATGGAGCCATCTCCTATAACAGCAACAGATTTCCTGTTTTCTCCCTTGTATTTGGCAGCAATAGACATGCCCAGGGCTGCAGAGATGGAAGTGGAGGAGTGTCCTACCCCAAATGTGTCGAATTCACTCTCGCTTCTTTTGGGGAATCCGCTCAGCCCCTTGTATTTTCTGTTGGTGATGAAATTATCTCTTCTGCCGGTGAGAATTTTATGGCCATAGGCCTGGTGACCTACGTCCCATACCAGCTGATCGTAAGGTGTCTGGTAAACATAATGCAACGCCACGGAAAGCTCAACTACCCCCAGGCTGGCAGCGAAATGCCCGCCATGAACACTGACAACATCGATGATGAATTGGCGCAATTCCTGGCAAACCTGGAAGAGTTGCTCCCGGGGTAATTTTTTCAGATCATCCGGGTGATTGATTTGTTGCAGGAGGGGTCCGGGCGTGATTGT
>DAIMYK010000063.1:0-8469 GCA_036734525.1 Sediminibacterium sp.
CTATGGCCATTACATTCATGACCTCATTCATTTTCAGGTTAACCTGACTGATGTAGAGATCCTGAACGTTGATCATCAGATCACGCAGGATTTCTGCCTCATCATTGGCCTGAACGATGTGGTCGAGTACGGCTTTGAAATACTTGGTATTTTTTTCTTCCAGCAAGTCGCTTTCAGAACGGATGAAGCCATTGATAAGGTCTCTTACCGGACTCACATTGCCTTTGAGTACAAAAAGTTCTTTTCGAAGATTGTTGATCTCTGCGAGTGCTCTTTTATCGCTGCGGCGAATAACCCTTTCTTCAATCTGTTCGATGCGGGTACTGAGTTTTTCCATGACCACGAAATAATGATCTACGATCATATCGAGCAAGCAATAATACAGATAATCTGCACCACTGGAGCGAAGTTTACTTCCGGTGAGTTTGAGTTTTTCACGGATAGTACCGAATACATCTTTTTCCGGGATTTCCTGAATGCTGATGACAAAACCTTTGCCCAGAACCAGAGATATTTGTTCCGTTTCAACTGACCCATTCGATTCATTGAAATACAGCATGTTCAACAGACAATAGAGTACCGGATCCAGTTCATCCATTTTAGGGCGCTGTCCGATACTCAGAATATCTTCGGCTATCAGGTAATGTATATTGAAATGCTGGCAGATTTCTTCTACATCTGCTTTGCGGATTCCATCAATGTTGATCCAGGTAACATGATTATTGTTACGATATTGAAAGCAGTCTGCTACGGCAGGAAATCTTCTTTCCTCGAGTTCTGTTGCATCATAATCGAAGACGTGTATATCTGTTTTTTCAGCTTCTGTTCTCACAGGATTGCTCGTAGGATTCACCTTAAATATTTCGCGGGTTCTCCTGGTATTGAAGAACGAAAGTGGCTGCAAGAGGCGTACCTGTGAGTGTTAGATCATGGTGCGGTTATTGACCTGGGAAAGTTAGTTAATTCAAGTCACTGAATTTTTATTTTCAGTTTGTTTTTTCAAGTAATATTATTCCTGATAGTCAAGAATAGTAGATGAACCTTTTACCTTTGCACATTAAGTAATTGTATGCCCCTACTTCCCACCCCCTCTTTTCAACCACCCTTCTGGATGCTGAACGGGCATTGGGAAACCATCTGGCCCAGTTTGTTCAGGCGGGTGAAATTTCAATATAGTCCCCGGGAACGGCTGGAGCTGGCAGATGGAGATTTTGTTTATCTGGACTGGAATCTGTCGCCTCAGCCAACAAAAGATCTTGTTATCATTACCCATGGATTGGAAGGGGATGCTTCCAGGCATTACGTGACTGGGATGGCCAACCTATTTGTGCAGCAGGGTTTTGATGCATTGGGCTGGAACTGCCGCAGCTGCAGTGGTGAGATCAATCGACTGCCTCGCTTTTATCACCATGGCGATGCAGGTGATTTACGCAAAGTGATAGAACAAGAAATCACAGGAGACCATGAACAAAGAATAGTTAAGTAATGTTAAAGTAAGAGCGGCAGCTTAACCCTGCGGGTCTTGTCTGAAAATCCTGCCTGGGTGCCTGCAGAAGTAAAAGGCGCCGTAGCATTTTCTGTTCCCTGTGATCTACACAGTGGTGTACTGCAACTCATGAAACCCGGCAATCAATTCTATACCCGTCGTTTTTTGCGGAAGCTGGGAAAAAAAATAAAAATCAAGTCCGCACGATTTCCAACAATCATCAATGATCACCAATATCACCGCATCAGTAATTTCATTGAATTCGACAACCGATATACGGCACCGTTGCATGGCTATGCCGATGCGATAGATTTTTATCGAAAAGCAAGTGTGAAACCACTCTTACATCAATTACAGGTTCCTGCTTTGCTCGTTCAGGCAGCCAATGATCCGTTTCTTGCGCCGGAATGTTTTTGTGAAGAGCTGGCAAAAGACCATGCTTATCTTCATCTGGAAATTACGAAACGGGGCGGACACTGTGGATTCTTGCAAGCAGGATCTGAAGATACCTGGGCGGAAAAGCGCGCACTGGAATTTGTGACTACACAAGTTCTTACTTCATAGAATCTAAAAGTTGGGTGGGTGACTACTCGGCAAACTTTTTTTACCGCATGAATTCTTCCCGGGCAGTCATTGTATTGCCCGGCTTTCCCTGAATCAGTCCCCTGCAATCTGAACTTCCACAACGACATTGGAAGGGCATCATGTGTTCATCTAAAAATTCAGCATAATCTAATGTCAATTCTTCTCCCGCTGAAATATTTCTTACCGCAATAACATTGAGACCATCATATTTGGTATTGGCACTGCAGTGGTGATTCTGCGGTGCCCATTCTGCCGGGTTATCATCCCACAGTAAAAATAGTTCCCGACTCAGCGGATATGCATAGCGGCTGAAAGTTACCTGCTCCTCTTTGTTCCAGTTTTTCTCAACAAAGCGAGCGGTGATCAGGCGTTGCGCTTTTCCCTCCCCTTCAAAAATAACTTCTCCGGCTGCAATGGTACGATTAGCATAGATGCCATAACCGGCAAGCGAGTTACCCCGCATCGTATATTTTTTTTGCTTCCTTTGGTGACGGGCTATTCCTTCCTGAATGATCAGTTGTAAGAAACCTGCTTGTCCCCCGGGGTCATGTTGCAAAATATAATCTGCAGAGCCCTCATATCCATCGGTGTAGAAGACAGAGCAGGTGAAATTGACTTCCAGAAAATAGATGATGCCTGATTCATCCACTCTAAAATCCATACGGGCATAGCCGGCGCCGTTGAAGAGGCGAAAAATTTTTTCTGCTGCCGTTCGCAGGGAAGCACTCAAATCAGGATCGGTGCAGAGCCGGTTGGCGTTGGGATGGAGTTCAGATGTTTTGAGAGAATAAGTTTTAAAGGCATAGCCATCGGGAAAAATGTATTCCACCGGTTGGAAGCTGTGAACAGTTTTGCCATCCGGGTCGGCGGCAACCAATACGGTCAGTTCTCTGCCTGCAATGTATTGTTCTACCAGAATTTCCCGGTATCCTTCCTGCCGCAAGGCAGTCACCTGATTGATCAGTGCATGGGTGTCGCTCACCATTGCCTGGTGATTGATACCCAAACTATCACCTGCTTTGGCTGGTTTCACGAACAAAGGAAAATGGAGTGAGGCAATTGCTTCCGCAGGATTATCGTGGGGCAACAGCACAACATGTTCCGGGGTGTTGACTTCTTCACAGAAGGCCACATATTTCATCAGGGTTTTGGGTGGATCGTAGAGCAAGGGTGTTGGACCGGTATACGGTAGATTCAGCAACTCGAGATAGTGGATCACATCAATGGAAGGGACTTCCCATTCCAGGTACCCTTCACAGAGGTTGACAAATATGTCGAAGCCCTGGTATTGAAGTTCTTTCAGCTGCTTATAGGTGGTGAGTTTATTGAGGAAGATATGAACCACTTCGTGCCCGGGTAACCAGCGAGACAGATCGCGTGGAGGATCAAAGGTTTGATAATCCACCTGGCTGGTACTATAGTCTGGTTGCAGTACTGCTATTTTCATCACTCAGATGTTGTAAGCTGGGTTGGATTTTCTTTTGCGGAATAACCGGCTCTCTGTAAAGCATCCGTGATAATTTCAGCAATCAATTGGGCAAAGGGGGTTTGATTGACGCGGAGTATAGCGCCAATGGAGGTATAATTTTCGTCCTCGCTCAAACCGCATTGTGCATTGACTTCTAAAACATAGAGTTGACCGGTAGTTTTATCGCGCCGAATGTCTGCACGGGTATATCCTTTTCCCTGAACTGCTCGGTAGGCCTGCAGACTTACTTCCCTGATCGCAGGGATCAGATTGGAATCGGGAAGTGCGTATCGATAAAAATCTTCCTGTTCCGGCATGGGTGTTTCTTCTTCATATATTTCCCAGAGACGGTCAAAGGAGAGAAATTTTTCTTGTTCCTGCAGGGAGCTGTGAAAAATTCTTTCAACCGGATCATACACTTTGCAAAAGGATTGCGGTAGGGCAGAGCCCACAATAAGCGTTGTATATTCTTCTCCTGCTATGAATTGTTCAGCAATAATTCCATCGGCAGCCAGGTTCCAGCCACGGTATCCTTCAAACATCCGCCGGATCTGCTCTTTGGCTTCCTCAGGAGTGTTGACTACATTCTTAACACCAACTCCCATGCTTCCGCCTGATATGGCCGGTTTCAAGATGATCGGTGATCCCAGTTGCGCAAAAATTTCTTCCGTATTGACCTCTGCACTGCGGATGATTTTCCAGGGGGGCGTGGGAACACCTGCTTTTTCGAAAGCTTCTTTCATGGGAATCTTAGAAGTCGTCACCTGATAAAAATACTCATCTGCACCTGTATAAATACAGTTATTATCTTGTAACCACCTCAATATTGATATACCCGGTGTGCCATTGATTTCATCACCATCACAGAGATTTAAAAACAATGGAAATTCTTTGGCGCTAGTTGCCTGTTGAAGAATATGGGAAAGAATACCTGCATAATTGTCGAGGCTGATGGGTTGCCATTGCCAGTTCAATTGCAGTTCGCTGAAAACACGGGTGTATTCTTCGATGCTTTGGGAGAAATCGTAATAATAATCGATGTTTTGGTCTTTGCTTTCCAGCATGGGTGCCAGTACCCAGATCTTCCAGTGAAGTCCGGCAGGAGGTGATGGCAGGAAATCAGCAAGAGAACTCATGAAGCGGAGGAAGGTTGTTGGCTGAGTTGATCTTGAATGAAATCGGTCAGCCGGTAGTTTTGCAAAACGGAATGGGATAGATAGGAAGCTCCGCTAATGGTGCCCAGGCAATTGCGGTAGTTACAATTGCAGGAAAAGGGTTGCTGCATATTCCATTCTGTGGAGGGATAAAAAAAAGTGAGTTCATCGCCGGGCTCAATGTTTTGCAATGCAATGAATTCAAGACGACTGGTATCAAAGAAAGCATTGGGAGCGCAGCTGTGGTTACAATATTGTAAATAGGTGGGTGAAAGGGTAATGTGTGTAGATATGCCGGTTTGTACTGTTAAGTAAGTAGGTTTGTTTAGGATAGCACCGGCTTTGAATTTTGTGATTATCTGCTGTGGCCTGAAAGCGCGGGTGGCATGCAGGGAGTAATCGCCTGTTTGATTGTTTTGCCATACTTCTGCCACTTCACTGGTTTCAATGATACGATAAGGCAGGGCTTTTACCCGGTTTGTTTTCATGAGCTGAATTCAATAGGTTGTATAAAATTCATATAAATAAGTACAGTTAAGTATAAATACGGTCAATTAATACTCCACAATTCTCTTCTACTTTTTCACATTTACTGCTATTGGATTGTAACTACTCAAAAGGGTTTAAAACATGGTGGTATTGAGTCCCATGATCGGAGTAGGTACAACACTCGGATTATAGTCCTATTACGGTGGTTTTACGGTAAAAAATTGGGTGTTTTAACGGTATAAAAAGCTGTTACAGAACTATAATTTAGTCCTTGTAAATACAATAAATACCTAATTTAAAATGATGTTCAATGCAAAAAGTACCTATTAGAATCGTGATGGCTGATGACCATGCGGTTTTTCGTGCGGGTCTAAGGTCTTTTCTTGGCAAGTTTTCCGACTTCAAAGTGGTGGGTGAAGCGAACAATGGAGATGACCTTGTTGATCTGGTGCACAGTTTGGCGCCGGATGTAGTGATCACAGATATAGATATGCCCAGGAGAAATGGTATCGAAGCAGCCATGGCCATCAGCAGGAATAGCCCTTCCAGCCGTATCCTGATACTTTCTGTGCATGCCACGGAACAGCATATTACCAATATGGTTGATGCCGGTGCTTTAGGTTATGTGCTAAAAAGTTCCGATGCCGAAGAGATCATAGAAGCCATTCATACTCTTTACCAGCACAAGCCCTATTTCTGTAAGGTGAGCACGGAAAAATTGACGGATATAATAACCAGGCAAATCAAGGGTGGGTCTAAAGATCCGGTGCAACTTTCGCTGCGCGAGAAACAGATCATTCAGTTGATATGTGCTGAATATACGAGTAAGGCGATTGCTTACACTCTTCACCTCAGCAAAAGAACGGTGGAAGGTCACCGAACACGTATCATGGATAAAATAGGCGCAAAGAGCGTGGCGGGTATCATTACCTATGCGATAGAAAACGGCATTTATGCCCGAAGCATCAGTGACTGATGTGCCATTAGTATCCCCAATCCTGCAAAGTTTGTAGATTCAGCCGGCAGGTTTCCAGCGGTTGTATTTGTTGGTAGGATTCCTGCTCTATGATGATGTGCCTGGTGCCGTTCGCTGTGCAGAATGCCAGTATATCTTTCACCGGAACAACTCCCTTGCCCAACAAGGTACTTTCAAAGGCATGTCCCATTTCTCCCTTACCCGCTGCAGCTATTTCATCTTTGATGTGGAGAGAGAGGAATCGGCCGGGATATTTTTTTATCACAGCGAATGCTTCAGTTCCCGTACCGTGCATATTACCGGTATCCAATTGTTGTATCACTAATTCAGGGTCAGTATTTTCCAGTATGGCTTCATAGAGTGTTCCATTGCCCATCTTCTCTGTGAATTCAAAGTCATGGTTGTGGTATCCAAATTTCATGTTCCACTTTTGACACAACCGACCAGAGGCATTGAATACATCCATGTATCTTTTTAAATCATCTGCTGTTTTTCTCATGGAATTGTCGAGCCAGGGACTGATCACATATTCCTGTCCTACTATTGCAGCATCCTCTACTGTATATTTCCAGCTATCCGTGAAATCCTTTTTTGTGCTGTCCCAGTGTTCTTTACCCATTACAGTATGTCCGCTTCGCATTTCCAGTCCGAGATCCTGCAATAATTTTTTGAACTCAATGGGCGCATAGCCATAAAATTTTCGATTGACATAATTAGCATGTTCTACAAATCGGTAGCCCATGGCTGCGAGCTTTTTCAATGTTCCTGCGGGATCTGCCTTCATATCGGCACGAACTGAATAAAGTTGGATGCCTACAAGGGCATTTTTGGCTGCTTGTGCTTGGAGAAAGCGCAAGGGCAAAATTGTACCTGCACTCAGGAGGGCCGTGTGGCGAATAAAATCTCTGCGTGAGTTATTCATGAAGCGATTTTTTTGAATGAATGTGTGAAGGTTAAAGATACTGTAATCAGTTATTTCTGTAGCATATCTGTTATCATTTGCCCAAAGTTGGGCAGGAGAGCCGGGGTTCGCTTCTTGTACGCCTCAAATTGAGGATGATTTTTGTATTTTCTTTCCAGCATGGGAACGCCTGAAACCTTGCTCAGTAGCCAGGTGATGGTGATGGGTCCTATCCAGCCCAACCACCCCTGCTCCAATGGCGCGGCAATGATACCGATGCCCCACCACATGAGAATTTCACCGAAATAATTGGGGTGGCGGGAATATTTCCACAATCCAGATTCTAGTATTTGTCCCTCTCGTTTGTGCAACATGAATCGCTGTAGCTGCGCATCAGCGGTTGCCTGAAAATAAAAGCCAATGAGCCATACTCCAATGCCAGCCCACATCCATCCATTCCAGTTTGCGGAGTTATCTATGGCAGTTATTTGTATAGGTATACTGATCAGCCACATAAAGAAGCCCTGTAAGAGAAAAACCTGTAAATAAGTTCTCCAGATAAAATGTTTGCCCCACGCTTCTCTCCAGGCACGATACCGAAAATCTTCCTGCTTTTTTTTATTTCTGTAAAAGAGGTGGATACTTAATCGTGCGCCCCATACCATGGTCAAAAGATAGGTTGCTGCTGCAGGAGGGCTTATTGGATATTTCAGGAACAGAGATATGACAATCATAACAAATCCGGCTCCCCAGCATACATCAGCAATGTCATTTCTCTTTAATAACAGCGCGAATAAAAAAGTGATGGACTGGAACACAAGGATCCAGCAGGCAGTCTGGATACACACCTGCTCAAGCATCAGACAACTAATTTTTTAACTATCCAATAGCCGGCTGCTGCTACGGTACCGGTTAAAATGCTGCCCCAGATAATATCAATAAAGACAATGGTTAAGGGCCAGTTTTTTAGGGTTGCCAGGTTGGTGAGGTCATAGGTGGCATAAGTAAAAAAGCCAAAGAGGGCGCCATAGATAGCTGCATGTGTTAAACTGTTTTTCTCCGCAGCAGGTAGAATGGCGAAGATGAAAATACCAACAATGAACAGCGCATAAAAGATGAATGCGGCAGTCCAGTTCACCTGGTCGCTCAGAAAGCCACCCAGATATTTTCTATAGAGATCTTTTGCGAGAAACCCCAGCCAGGTAAGGTCAATTGCGAAAAAAACAACGGCAGTCAGCAGGTAGGCAAGTAATAATTTTCCAACATTCATATCTGTAATTTACAATTTTTCAGTGAATACAGGGTATTGTCTTGCCACAGGCCTCTAAGTCTGATATTTAAATTATCGGGTGGTATGTGCCAGGTATTTCACGCCTGCAGTTATGGCGAAGGGAAGTCGGTTCTGGGGTG
>DAIMYK010000064.1:0-8407 GCA_036734525.1 Sediminibacterium sp.
CATACAATAGAGTTTAGATGAACAATCAATGAACTTCTATCGGCTGAAAAGCTTGGCTGCAGCAGCTTTCAGTAAAAAATACTTCTATTAATAAGATGTGGGTGAACAGCTGATTCCATAAAAATTGTCTCAAAAAAAGTTATTTGAAAAAGGGATAAAATAAGTGAAGTCAGTTTGGCTCTTGATGGTGCAAAAAAATGTCGGTCTTATTGTTACAGGAGGCGACCAATATCCGTGTAAATAAAAATCTCTTACATCGGAGATGCGCATAAAAAAGGCCGTCTCGAAATTTGAGACGGCCTCGTGTAAAAAAATTGTTCGTGTAGAAGTAGCGATTAATCTTCAGATACCACAAATGTAATGCTCTGCTTGTGGCGGTAGATTACGTTTCTACCATTCTGAACGGCTGGCTTCCAGGAAGGACCCTTCGTAATTACACGAATAGCTTCTGCCTTGGTACCATATCCGGGATCGTTTTCGGCCTGTACATCGCTGATAGCACCGGTCTTAGATACGGTGAAAGCAACAATTACAGTGTAACGTCCGGGAGGTGCGCCATTTTCAACGGGGATATCTCTATTGAGGTTCCTCTCGAGGTAACGGCTCCAGGCAGGTAAACCACCGGGGAATTCTGCCGGTATCTGTACTACTGTAAATACTTTGTCGTAATCTTCTTCCACTTTAGGAGCTTCTACCACTCCGGTTCCTTTTTCTACCGGAGGTGCCACCAGACCTTCGTCTTTCACACCTTCCTGGTTAAAAGTACCGATTTTGGTATCCTCCAGTTTCTCCACTTCCTTGATTTCCTCTTCAGGTTTTACCTCTTCATCCTTCACGATCTTGGGTGGGGTGATCGTGGTGATTTCCACTTTGGGTGGCTCCTGCTTAGGTGGAGGCGGCGGAGGGGGAGGCTCAGGCTTCTTTTCCTCTGTCTTCATGTTTTCAAGACTGATATCCTGCACCATCACCTGTGTTTTTTCTTTTCCGGCAGAATTGGCTATGACGGAAATAACCAACATCAGCAGACAGAGTAACAGCATTGCACCCAATGCATAGGTTAGACGTCTGTTGTAGGTTTTCCGCAAATCATATGCGCCATATTCTTTGTTCCGGCCATCGAAGATGATGTCGAGGATATCGGCTGTTTGCAGTTTGTTAATGTCCATGTTCAATTCTTTAAGAAGCGATGTGGGTTACATACCGGTTGGTGCACCCGACATTTCTTCGGTTTTTTTCACTAATTGTGTTTCGATGGGAGTGATGTCTACCAGTGCGTAACGGGTACACACATTGATAGCCATTTCATCCAGGATATCCACCACATTCCGGTACGTGCATTCCTCGGAAGGTTTCAGAATCACCACAAAGTCTTTGATATCGCGAACGCTGTTCTTTTTGTTGATCAGCACTTCACGGATGTCTTTGAAATTGGATGTCTTGAAATTGGATGCATCAATGCTTAATTCACCTTCGTAGTAGAAGACATTGTTGTCTTTTCCAAGAAGGATTGTAATTACACCGGACTGCTTTGCCTTATTTTGATCCTCCGGTTTATCGGCATCTTTAGGCAAAATCAGCTTCATGGCGGTTGCCTGACTCATCGTGGTGGTGAAGATGAAGAAAGTGATGAGAAGGAAACCAAGATCCACCATGGGGGTTAAGTCCACACGGGTAGATAGCTTTTTCGATTTTTTGACTCCCGGGCCTTTTTTGTGTCCACCACCACCCGAGGTATCCATTTCTGCCATATCGGTAGAATTTTGTTTGGTTTGTTAATTGGGTTGTCTTTATTCTTCCCTTTTCTCCCCGGCCTGCGCTTTTTTCCACAAATCTGTACCTGCAGGAACCGGCTCAGGATTGGTCACCATCTGGAACTTCAGGAAATCATTTTTCTTGAAGGCATCCACCACACTTTTGAAGGCGGGGTATTTGGCCAGATTGTCACCTTTCAGCAACAAGTTGGGTTTTTTTCCCTGATAGGCGTCTCTCACAAGTGCCATCCAGGTAAACAGTTCGTTGTTGGTGGAATCCTTCACAGGAATCCCGGGCAGGTTATTGCCCTTGCGCTTGTCTTCGGGGAGTGCGAGATAATTCGGCAATG
Organism: Sediminibacterium sp.; assembly: GCA_036734525.1. Classification (GTDB taxonomy): domain Bacteria; phylum Bacteroidota; class Bacteroidia; order Chitinophagales; family Chitinophagaceae; genus Sediminibacterium. The sequence goes on from DAIMYK010000064.1 coordinate 2,102, forward strand.
CACTGAAAGATGAACCAAAGAAGTCAGAACGCTTGAATGCTTTTACTTCCAGATTCATGCCCTTGGTGTTATTCAGTGTATTGGCGATTGTTTCCTTCACGGTCTCGTCGTCCATTTCCAGGAAAACCTTGCCGTCTTTGTCAATGATCACTTGTACTATATCCTTAGAAGGCGCCACTTTCGCTGCTACTGATTTCGGAATGGTTACCGCAATGGCCTCGGATGGCTTGAACTTGGTAGTCAAGATGAAAAATGACAACAGCAGAAAGGCTACATCGCACATCGCCGTCATATCGATGTTGGTACTCTTACGAGGTAATTTGGCTCTGCCCATTGTTATTGATTTTAGGTTGCCCCTTAAAATTTAGATTCAATTAGATTTCATTTTCCACAAAAGCCATCCAATTATTTATAATTGGCAGCAAAACTTTGGGTCAGGGTGAAACCAGATTCATCAATACCATAAGTGATACCATCAATACGGGTAGTAAATACGTTGTACATGATGATGGCAATAGCTGAAGTACCGATACCCAAGGCTGTATTGAACAGGGCCTCAGAGATACCTTTTGACAGTTCACGGGCAGCGTCTCCACCACCTTCATCACCAAGAGCAGAGAACGATTTGATCATTCCCAATACAGTACCCAACAGACCCAACAGAGTTGCAACTGAGGCGATTGTTGAAAGGAATACCAGATTCTTTTCCAGCATAGGCAATTCCAAAGCCGTAGCTTCTTCAACTTCTTTCTGAATATTCAGTACTTTTTGCTCAGTAACCAATTCTGTATTGGTAATCATTTCTTTGTACTTTTTCAGACCTGCTTTCATTACGTTACCTACAGATCCTTTTTGCTTATCGCAGGCAGCAATGGCTTTATCAACATCTTTGTTGGCCAGGTGAAACTGAACCGTACGAACGAACTCTCCCACATTACCAGAACCGGCAGCCCTGGAAATAGTCAGGAAACGCTCAATGCAGAATACTACTACAGTAAAGAAACTTCCAATCAGGATAGGCACAATGATACCACCCTCATACATCTTGCTCAAACCGGTTTTAGGACCTTTGTGCTGTGGCCAGAAACCACCACTGGGATCCGGCTGGGCGAAATTAGCGGGGTCACCCAGGAAGAATCTCCATACAATGTATCCAAGAATGATACAAACAAGCGGAGCGATCCATGAAATTGCGTTACTGCTTTTCTTGTGTTGTGCAGCAGATGAACTTTTAGCGGCACCGGCAGTTGGTTTAGTCTCAGCCATGATTCAGTTGTTTTTGTTTTTTAAATTTTTGATGTTTTAATCCCCACAATTCTACTGAAAAAAAATTTGAAAAGAACAAACTGTATTTCAGAAAATTGGATAAGGAGCACCAAAATAAGAATTTTCTCCCATGCTACCAACATCTGAACCTGAGTTCGAAAGAAATTTATTTATTATTTTTTTTATGCCCATCTTTTTGTACCCCGCCGACCAAGGGTCAAATTCACCGAAAAAAGACCGCCTTTTCCCACCCGTCCCAAGCCGTAAAAATCTGACTCAACTTAGCCCCCTTCACCTTATCTTTATTTTTTTGAAACCAATTACAATTAAATAACATGAAAAAACAATTGTTAGTTTTTGCGTGCCTCCTGGGATTTAGCTCCTTTGCTCAGCAAAGAGATTCGCTTCCCGGAGGCGGTGGTGCCCGCGCTACTATGACTATGCCGCCGGGTATGGGTGGTGGAGCCGGTATGCGCCAGGGACCCCGACCCTATAAGGAAATCGTTACAGACAAAGCGGTAACCAAAAAAGGTCTTTTCACCGTTCACAAAGTAGATGACAAATATTACTTTGAGGTGCACGACTCTTTGATGGGCCGTGAGATCCTGGCTGTAACCCGTTTCATCCGCATCGCAGGGGGTGGAGGAAAATATGGTGGTGAGGAAGTAAATACCCAAAGCATCAAATTGGAAAAAGGGCCCAGCAATAATATTTTCCTGAGAGTAGTTACTCTTATTAGTACTGCTGACTCGACCAGTACCATTTCCCGTGCAGTGAGCAATTCTAATCTGGATCCTATTGGATATTCTTTTCCAATAGCTGCAGTTAGTAAAGACTCTACGGGAGTTGTGATTGATGTGAGCGATTTCTTCAAAGGTGACAATCAAATTGTAAGTTTAGACCCCAACGACAAACGCCAATTCAACCTGACCGCCCTTTTACCCGACCGTTCTTACATACAGTCCATTTCCACCTTCCCTATCAATACAGAGATCAAAACCGTGAAAACCTTCGGTGCCTCATCAGGTGGAGGGTTCCCCGGGGTAATGATTCCCGGTGGCGGTGGTGCCAGTCTGCCTGCTGCCATGCGTGCAGGTGTGGTAACCATAGAATTGAATACCTCTATGCTGCTATTGCCCAAAGTACCTATGAACCGTCGTCTGTTCGACAGCCGCGTTGGTTATTTTGCTGATCGCTTTGTGGTGTATAGCGATAAACAACAGGCTGTAGAAAACCAGACTTTCGCTGTACGCTGGAAACTCGAGCCCAAGCCTGAGGACATGGAAAAATACAAGCGAGGTGAATTGGTAGAACCCGCCAAACAAATTGTTTATTACATCGATCCAGCTACCCCCAAGCAATGGGTGAAGCCCCTGATCGACGGTATCTATGACTGGCAGGTAGCTTTCGAAAAAGCCGGCTTCAAAAATGCCATTGTTGGTAAGGAATGGCCGGTAAATGATCCTACCATGAGTTTGGAAGATGCCCGCTTCTCTGTTATCCGTTACTTCGCTTCCGATATCGAAAACGCTTATGGCCCGCAGGTACACGATCCGCGTAGCGGAGAAATCCTGGAAAGCCACATCGGTTGGTACCACAACGTAATGAAATTATTGCATGACTGGTACATGGTTCAAACAGCTGCAGTTGATCCCAAAGCCCGCAAAATGAAATTCGATGATGAACTGATGGGGCAATTGATACGCTTTGTTTCCTCTCACGAAGTAGGTCATACCCTTGGTTTGCGTCACAACATGGGAAGCAGCAGCAAGACCCCGGTTGAAAACCTCCGCAACAAAGCTTGGGTTGAAGCCAATGGTCATACCGCTTCGATCATGGACTACGCACGTTTCAACTATGTTGCACAACCCGAAGATAACATCAGCCAGATTGGCTTATTCCCCCGTATTGGCGATTATGATAAATGGGCCATCGAGTGGGGTTACCGCTACACAGGAGAATCAGATGTAGAGAAAGACAAAAAAATCAACAACAAATGGATTATTGACCGACTGGCTGCCAATCCCCGCATTTGGTTTGGTGGAGAAGGGATGAACCAAGACCCCAGAGCACAAACCGAAGACCTGGGTGACAACAGCATGAAGGCCAGTGAATATGGTATCAAAAACCTGAAGCGCATACTTACAGCGCTTCCTGAATGGACCAAAGAAGAAGCTGATCGTTATGAAAATCTTTCAGATATGTACGGTCAGGTAGTAGGTCAGTTCAGCCGCTATATGGGACATGTAACCAAAAACATCGGAGGTGTTCAGGAAACCTTTAAGTCTGTTGAACAGGCCGGTGATATCTATGAACCAACTCCCAAAGCGACACAAAAAGAAGCTGTTGCCTTCCTGAACAAACAACTTTTCCAAACGCCCGAATGGCTGCTGGACAAGAATGTTCTGAATAAGATTGCTTCTCCCACTTCACTGGAGCGTGTACAGAGTATTCAAACCTCCGTACTGAACAATGTGCTGGATGCACAACGTCTATTCCGATTGGTAGCAGCCAACAATCGTTTTGGTAGCTCTCACTATCGCGTGGATGAATTGATGGAGGATGTAAGAAAAGGTGTTTGGTCTGAATTGGCCGGCGGTCAGGCAATTGACAGCTACCGTAGAAATCTACAAAAAGCACATGTGGAAAAGCTAATCGACCTGATCACCCCTGCTGCTTCAGGAACTACTGTTATTCAGTTAGGTGGTCGCGGAGGTTTCTCTCTTCCCGTGAATACCCGGAACACAGATGTGACCTCTGCTGCCCGTGGTGAACTGAGAAACTTGTTGCGTGACGTTACAGCAGCTGCTGGTAAAACCAGCGACAAACTGAGCAAATATCACCTGCAGGATGTAGCCGACCGCATCAAAAGTGCGTTAGAGCCCAAGTAAAAAATACATGCTTTTCATCGTGAGCCGGATCGATTGATCCGGCGCTTTTTTTATATGCCCCCGGCTCGGCACACGATTTGCTATCTTTATAAAAAAAAGAAATGAAACCACTGCTACTCTGCTGTATTTCTTTGTTCATGGCCCTATCAATCAGTGCTCAACCCTACCGAACTGTCAGGGGCCAGCTTACCGATAGCGCTACCCGCGAACCAATAGCACTGGCCAGTGTAAAAAACAATGCATCCGGTGTAACCGTGATGACCAACAGTAAGGGATTTTTCTCCCTGCCGGTAGCTGCTGGTCAATTACTTTCTTTTGCAGCAGTGGGTTATCATTTTGATACGGTGTATTACACCGGAACGCTTTTATTAAAAGACACTTTACAACTGCAATTGTCCGCGCTTGTTGTTACTTCGCTGGGCAATGTAACAGTTTCTACCCGGGGATGGTCTAAGTATCAGCTGGATAGTATGCAACGTCAACAGGACTTTTTCCAGGCCATGGGCCGTTCCCCACTTCCCACACTATCCCAGGCAAATTCAGGGGCAGGTATTGCACTCAACATCGACCGATTTTCCAAAAGAGAAAAGAGGAAGAGAAATGCCATACGTTTCTTCGATGACAATGAAAAGGAAGCCTACATCAACTACCGTTATACACCGGAACTCGTATCAAAATTTACCGGACTAAAAGACGAGAAGCTGCAGGAATTCATGGGTAAGAGTAGACCTAGTTGGGAATGGCTGCGCAAGCATCCCTCTGAAACCGATATGGCATACTATATCAACGAACAGTTGAAAAAGCATCCGCCTGCAAAATAACCGATTAGGAAAAACCCATTATTCAAATCTTAAGGCTACAATGGGATTGAGCCTGGCTGCCTTCATGGCGGGATAGATACCAGCAATCAACCCTACTGCTGTGCAAAGCACCACACCCATGATCACCCAGAACCAGGGAACCACAAAACCGGTTTTGAGTATGACTGAAAACAAATTGCCCACTAAAATGCCGAGAATAATTCCAAATAGAGCCCCGAGCAGACTTATGATGATGCTCTCGAACAAAAACTGCTGACGAATATTGCTGCTTTTTCCACCGATAGCCTTCACCAAACCCACTTCCCTTGTTCTCTCACTCACTGCAACCAGCATAATATTCATCAAACCAATAGCGGCACCTATCAGGGTAATGAATCCAATGGCACCGGCTGCACCGGTAATACTGCTGAGAAACCCAATGAACAATTCTGCAAACTTATCACTTCGCTCAACTACAAAATTGATTTCATCTGCCGGCTCCATTTTCCTTACTGCCCTGAAAACAGCAGTTGCTTCATCAGAGGCTACATCCAACTCACGTACATTATTCACCATTACACCCAGTATATAGGAAGAGGAAATATTCTGAAAACGACGAATGTTGCTGTAAGAAGTAAATACCATGTCATCCTGCCGCAGCATGGCACTCGAACCCTTGCTCTTCAACAATCCAACAACGCGATATGGCATGCTTCCTACCCGTATAATTTTATCTATGCACCTATCAGCATTGGATCCAAATAACTTAGTAGCCACATTACTTCCTAGAATACAGACATTCCGACCACTTCTGATATCGAGTTCGTTCAGGTTCCTTCCGGCAGCAATAGAATAACCATTCACAGCCAGATAATTTTCATCACCACCCCATACTGTGATCTGTGGATTGGTCTTTTTTTCCAGATAATGTAATTCCTGGGCGCCGGGTCCCCTGCGATAAACACTTACGATAGAACCGGGAAAATTAAAATTATTTTTGAATCGTTCCGCCTCATCTTTCAGGATGGGCTTGCCCATATTTGATTTCTTCTCTTTTAATTTTCGATTGGTTTTTTTGACTTCATTATTCCTGTTTCTAAAACCCATGCGTGCCTCTTTGAAGCGTATGCTAAAGGCATTGGCGCCCATGGATGAAAAGCTTTCTTTCAAACTTTGATTCATCGCTTCAATGGCTGTAATAATTCCGATCAATGCCATGATACCAAAGGCAATAATTGCGATGGTGATTGATGAACGTAGTTTATTGCCGCGGACGGTTCGCCATGCCAGCGCGAGAGAATCAGTAATTTTCATAGCGGCCATTTTATTTTGTGCTAATCACAAAATTA
>DAIMYK010000065.1:0-1970 GCA_036734525.1 Sediminibacterium sp.
CATGCTGCCTACGCCGAGTACAATCACATCAAAAAGAGTAGGGAGGTCTCTGGGTTTTTCAATTGCGGCCCTCACGCGGGCAGACAACTCGGTTGTCGATAATATGGTAGAGGCGGTAGCTGCTGCCATGCTTTGCAGAAAGTTTCTACGATCCATAGATAAAATGCTTGGGCATTAAAAGAGATATTTAAATGTAAGCAATTCATTCTAAAAAAAGGAATACCTGTAGGATTTTGCACGGCATTCTATACCCTCGGCCGATAGGTGTGTAATTAAAATGCATCGTTCAGTCGCAGGTAGAAGGCGCCACCGAAAGTGCTGTTGCGTGCATAATCCATTCGCACAAACATGCGGTTCTTTTTATTGACCAAAAAGCGAAGTCCAGCTCCACCTGCCCATAAAAAATCCGGTAAATGGTATTGGTCTATGGAGATAGCAGAGAAGCCGCCGGAGGTGAAGAGGGAAGCATGCACCCACTTCCAAATTTGGAATCGATATTCACTTTGTGCAGCGATTAAAGATTTGTTCCGGTAACGGCCACCGAAGAAACCGCGGAAGAGATTCGAGTTGCCAACCCTGGGAAGTTCACGCAGTGGCACATCTCCGGAAGTGTTGTGTGTGAAAAATTGGTATCCGAAAGTGTTTTCTTTTCCGATGGGATGGAATTTTCTATAATCGATGATCCATTCTCTGTAGGCATAAGGAGTTGCAGTCACCGGAAGATAATTTTGAAATAGGGCTTCAAAGTAGCTGCCTTTCCTGGCGCTGAAGGGGTAATCGCGATTTTCTAATAAAACAGCAGGTCCGAAACCGAAAACGGTGCTTCCATTAATTCCGTCAGTATAGTTGAAATCCGGGGTAACCGGTTTAGAATAGCGAACACGAAAGGTGTTGTTGTAATTGATGGTGAGACCACCATACCAGTTGTTTTTTATTTGGCGATAAATACGTGACTCTGCGAAAGTTCGTTGGTAGCTGAATTCCCAGTAGTCCTTTTCCGGTACGGTATTCATTCCAATTCCCCAGACCCGCTCTTCAAATGCGCTATAGCCGGCTCGACCTCTTAACACCCATTTTTCTCCCCGCGTAAATACCTGCCAAGCCCCCAATAGGTCTAATAGCCGAAGGGTGGAGTACGTAACTTGTCCGTACACAAAAGAGGCTCGTGCTTCATTTTTTTCTCTGGCTGACTTGTCTTTAGCATTGAAAAAATAATCGAGCGACATCCCGAAGCGAACACCTGTTTCAGGACTAGAGCTAACGATGGGAATAGGTATAATGGAAAAATTGATGGCAGAAAGAGAATCAGGATTCATGAAATTGCGAAGTGTTTTTCTCGGCTCCGGTTTCGTAGTATCTTTATTGGCGAGGGAGGAAAGGGGTATTGTTAAGGAGGAACCTAAAAAAGCAAATGCCCATAGAAGTAGCCGGTGACGAAAATAAGATGGCCAAATGGCTGACGAATAAGTGCGCACCGGTAGATTTTGACTGCAAGTTGTGCTTTTTTCGTGTAAATGTGCGGCTTAATTAGATATTTTAACGATTGAATACAGATTCACTCCAACTGCGACTTTTGGATAAGAACAATATTTTTTATTCCGGTGTATGGAATAGTTATCCCGCAGCTTAATTTTATGGATCAATTGAAAGTACATGAATTGGATATTGAAACAGCGCACTGCTATTTTACTTTTACTGGCGGGTATTGTATTAGTTCAGATTTTTCACTTGTTGGTTTTGGTGGGATTCATTCCTTATCATTTGGTAGGCGGTGGACGGATAAGGTCCAGACAAGACATGTACTTGTTGGAGACGATTGCTTTGGGAGTAAATTTCTTACTCATCTTTTTGTTGATGATCAAGGCACGGTTTATCCGTGAGTTCTTGTCTCCCCGTCATGTGAACTGGTTGTTACAGATATTCGGCTACTTCTTTTTAATGAATGCGATGGGGAACTTGTTTTCTTCTTC
>DAIMYK010000065.1:2070-8367 GCA_036734525.1 Sediminibacterium sp.
CATGAACAAAAAACTAACGCTTATTTTTTGTTGGTGTCTGCTTCTTGCATCGCAATGGAGTTTTGCACAAACAAGAACCATCACCGGAAAAGTGAGTGATGCCGCTGGACAACCGGTACCCTATGCCAGCATAGCTGTCAAGGGATCTAACAAAGGAGTCAATGCCAATGAGAACGGCGATTTCTCTATTAGCTTACCCACAAACGGAAAGACCATCCTGCTTGTATCTGCGGTTGGCTATGAAGACCAGCAGGTAGAAGTTGGTTCTGCCAATACCTTATCCATTCGCCTGAAAACTGGTACGGCCATGAGTGAGGTAATTGTGACGGCATTTGGTGTGAAGCAACAAAAAAAGGCATTGGGGTATGCTGCTACGGAGATCAGTAACAAAGAATTATTGGAGAGCCGGCAGCCCAATCTTGTGAATGCCCTGCAGGGAAGGGTAGCCGGTGTGCAGGTCAACTCCACTGGTGGTGGTCCGGGTCAAGGTGCCAGGATTGTAATCAGGGGCCCCAAGAGTGCTTTGGGGAGTAACCAACCCTTGTTTGTAATCGATGGGGTTATTGTTGACAACAGTACAGTGGTAGAAGGAACCGGCGCGGCACTGAGAGGAATGAGTAACAGGATGGCCGACATCAATCCCGATGATATAGAAAGCATGAGTATTTTAAGAGGAGGTGCTGCTACAGCGTTGTATGGTTTCCGTGGTAGTAATGGCGTGATTGTAATCACTACCAAGAGTGCTAAAACCGGAAAAATGAAGGTTAGTTACAATGGTAGCCTGGGTACTGAAAGTGTAAATAAGTTTCCTGAAGTACAAACTACCTATACACAAGGATATAATAATACTTATAACCGAAATGACTTCTTTCCTTCATTCGGTCCAACAGTTGCTGCAGCCAAGGCGCTTGATCCTACTCACCCCGATCAGCTTTTCAATCATTATGCGCGGGCGTATGAAACGGGCTCCCAGTTTCGCAATACTATTAATGTGAGCGGAGGAACGGAAAAGGCACTCATCAACAGCTCAGTAAGTTATTTTACCCACAATGGAGTGTTGCCGAATACCAATTATACCAATCTCAATGCGAGATTGAACGCTACACTTAAATTGAGCGATAAGCTGAAAATTAATCCTTCAGTGAATTATATCAATAGCGGCGGACTTCGTTACAATGCCGACCGCTTCAACGAAAGTTTAACTTACTGGAGTCCGCGTTGGGATGTGAGAGATTATAAAAATGAAGATGGAACCCATAAGACCTATGGTAATAACAATCCGATTTTTGGTGCTTATTATAATTTGTTCAAAGATGATGTGGACAGGGTTATTTCCAATATTGCGGTGAATTATACGCCGGCTCGTTGGCTTGACATTACTTATCGTTTGGGTTATGATTTTACTTCCGATAACAGAAGAGCAACTGCCCCGGCACAGGTGCCTCGTGCAGGTGTAATCAACTTTGCAGATAATGCCCTCGGTTTTGTAGGCGAGTACAGAGTGCTGAATAAAATTCTCAATAGCAACCTGCTGATCACTACTAAGTTTAAGTTGGGTGATAAGTTTGGTGTTACTGCACGTGCCGGACATGATCTCGTTGACCAGACCTTTAACTTCCAGCAGACGGAAGGTCGTGAGTTGGATGTGCCTACTTTGTTATCACTTAACAATGCACGCTTGCTAACCCAGAATAGCCGTCAGACCGCACTCAGAACAATGGGTGTGTTTGCTGATGCGACTTTTAGTTACGACAACTTCCTTTATTTAACGGTTACGGGTAGAAATGACTGGGCAAGTTCTGTGGCCAGTGGCAACCAAAGCTTTTTCTATCCCAGCGTGAGTTTGGGATATGTTTTCAGCCAGCATTTCAAAATGCCTGAATACATTTCTTATGGAAAGTTCCGTGCTTCCTTTGCGCGAATTGGTATTGCCCCGGTTACACCGTATCTGACGAATACATATTACAACAATGCATTTGGTCAGCCGGTGAACAATGTGATTGGATGGACCAGAGACGATGTGCGTGGTGCTACCGACCTGCGCCCCGAATTTACTGACAACAGAGAGGTGGGATTGGAAATGCAGTTTTTAAATAATCGCATAGGATTGGATGTTAGCTATTACCAAATCAATTCAAAGGATGTAGTCAATCCTGTACTGGTAGCTAATTCTACCGGGTTCAATTCATTCATTCTGAATTCCGGAGAAATTGAAAACAAGGGTATTGAATTAGTGATCAATGGCTCTCCTGTTAAAGAAAAAGATTTCACTTGGGATGCGAGCTTGAACTTTACCAGTAACCGCAACCGTGTAGTAAGTCTTGCACCAGGATTGAACGACATTGTTATTGGAAGTCAGTTTGGTTATCTGAACAGCGGCGCTACTCAGCGTTGGGTAGTGGGTCAGCCGGTGGGAGGATTATATGGAATCACATACCAACGGTTTTATGGTACTGCACCTGATGATAGAATTACTTTGCGCAGAGATCTTCCCATGTTAATCGCTTCTACCGGTTCTCTTGCAGGATTCCCCATCAGAGATGTAACAAACCAGCGCCTGATTGGTAACTCACAGCCGCGAGCAATCTGGGGCATCAACAATAGTTTTACTTATAAGAATCTGAATCTTTCATTCCTTTTTGATATGAGAAGTGGCTTCCAGCGATTCAATCAACTGGGTAACTTCATGAGTGCATTCGGTATTGCCAAATACACAGAAGACAGAAACGATTTACGTTTGTTTGAAGGCGTGGTGTCCAGTGGTGCTCAGAATCTTCAGACAGTTTGGCTGGGACAGCAGGTGGGCCCTGACGGAAGAAATTATGGAGATGGATTTTATCGCAATATTCACCGTGGTGTTACAGAAAATTTCATTGAGGATGCGGGATGGGTAAGATTGCGCACTTTGAGCTTGTCTTACACACTGCCCTCCAAGCTTTTGGGAAAAAAGAAGTTCATCAAGGATGCTTCTGTTACTGCAACAGGAAACAATCTCTTCCTCTGGACGAACTTTTCCGGGTTTGATCCGGAGAATAGTTCTACCAGCGCTGATAGCAATGCAGATGGATTTGCAGGGTTTACCTATCCTGGTGTAAGAAGCTTTTTTATCTCATTCAATGTTAACTTTTAAAACCGCTACATACTAAGATTATGAAAAAGATATTCAATATACAGCAAGCGGCTTATGGGGCATTGATATTGTTGACGGTTGCAACGACGGGTTGCACGAAGTATTTAGATATCAACAATGACCCTAACCGTCCAACAGAGGCACCCATTAATGGATTACTGGCGGCCACCACCCAGAATACGGGGCTCAATGTTTTTCGTGTTGCCAATGCCGGCCCTAATTATTATGTACAGTATTTTGCTTCACCCAACGCTTCCAGTCCGACCGACATTTATGACCGTGTGGACTACAGTGGCTTGTGGAGAAGTCTTTACGACAACATGACCGACCTTTACGACTTACAGGAATTGGCGACTCGTTCCAACAGTACTGCTCATTTGGGTATGGCCAAAGTAATGATGGCCATCAATCTAAGCATGACTATTAACCTGTGGGGCAATGTTCCTTATTCTGAAGCATTCAAAGGCGATAACCTCCGCCCTAAGTTTGACGATGCACAGCAGCTGCATACTACCTGCATCAATTTGCTTGATGAGGGAATTGCGGAATTGAGGAAGACGCCAACGGTAGCTGTGACTCCTGCAGCAGACTTTATGCATGGAGCTACTGCTGCCAGTACAACAGTTTGGAATAGTACCAACCGCATTTGGTGGATTCGTACCGCATTTGCTATCAAGGCAAGACTATTGAATCAGTTATCAAAAACCAGTGGATATAGTGCTGCTGCCGTTCTTTCAGCAGTTGATAGTGCATATACGAACAATGCCATGGAATCACGAGTTACTATTTTCACCTTGCGCAATCCATGGGCAACGGTTGCCAGGAACCAGGCTTCGCTGGTGCTGGATGGCTGGCTGAGCACACAGTTCATCACCAATACCATGATGGCTAATACGCCCAATCAAGATCCACGCTTACCCCGCATCACCAATCTGACACGATTTGGTGATTATCGCGGAACGCGGAATGGCGCCGGTCGAGTAGGAACAGGGACTACCAATGATGAGTGTTATCTGGTCTTGGCCGGCTACTATAGTGGCGACGCCTCTCCTTTATTTGTAGCAACGTATGAAGAGGTAGAATTCATTGAAGCCGAAGCAGCACTTCGTGCCGGTGACCGAACCCGTGCTTATAATGCCTACTTGGCAGGAATTCGTGCCAACATGGATAAGATAGGAGTAGCAGCTGCTGCAAGAGATGCTTATATTGCCCGTCCAACAATTGGCGTGGGTAGTGCATCGCTTCAGTTGTCAGATATTTTCCGGGAAAAATACATTGCCATGTTCCTATCTCCGGTTACATTCGATGATGCCCGCCGCTTTAATTACGCCTATACCGGCTTTCAATTACCGCTGAATGCAATATTGACATCTCCGATTCGCCGACTGGATTACCCCTCCAGCGAGCAACAACGCAATGGTGGCAATACGCCCGCAGTTGGTGCATTGACCGACCGGCTCTGGTGGGATAGATAAATAGCTGATTATTTTTATTGATACGAAAAAGACGGACTTTTTGCTCCGTCTTTTTTTATTCGAATTGTGATAAGAAAGTCGGTTACCGCAGTTGATGTTCACATAAAAATTGTAGGATAAAAAAAATTACTTGAACTTTACTGTCTCCCATTTTATTCAATGGGTTGTAATGACCGAAAAATTATCAAGTATGGAAGACATGATTCCCAATGAAGGATTACCCAAGGTAGCGGCAGCTCAGCCTTGTTGTGTGCAGCTCGAAGCCGGCAAGAACTATGCCTGGTGTACCTGTGGCCTCAGTGAAAAGCAACCCTTTTGTGATGGCCGGCACAAAAAAGTAGAAGGGATGCCTTACCGGAGTCAGGTATTCACCGTTGAACAGAACACAGAAGCTTGGTTGTGTCAGTGTAAGAAGACCAAGAACCCGCCTTATTGCGATGGGAGCCACAACAAATAGCCGATAAGCTGGAAGGCGAAATAGGAGGGGCTCATCCTTACGACTCCCTGCACTAAAATGATAGGCGTTCTTCTTTGGAGAATGCTCAGCGTTTTTAAATTTGGTAAGCGTGTAGTATGCAACTCTCTTATCATGGCAATGTTGACTATCTAATTTTTTTAATCTTCACCCGCATATGAAAAACGTACTGCTGTTTTCCTCCTTCTTTCTGTTTTCTCTTGTCAGTAGCTCGCAAGACAACACAAAAGTGCTCAATGATAAAGTAGTGATTGGGAAAGTCGATAGCCTACAATCTACTACACTCAATGAAACCAGAAAGGTATGGATCTATATGCCCAATGGGTTAGATGAAAAATCCACCAATCGGTATCCCGTAGTTTATCTATTGGATGGCCCTGCACATTTTTATTCAGTAGTGGGTCTCATTCAACAGTTCAGCCAGGTCAATGGTAATACGGTTTGTCCGGAGATGATCGTAGTAGCTATTGCGAATACAGACAGAACACGCGACCTAACGCCTACTTATGTGAAGGGCGACCCTCCCTATGTGGATAGCAACTTTACTAAAACATCTGGTGGCGGCGAAAAATTCATCTCCTTCCTGAAAAAAGAATTGATACCCTACATCGATGCGAATTATCCGACCCAGCCCTTTAAAATGCTGATTGGACATTCATTTGGCGGATTGATGGCAATGCACATGCTGGCGAACCATACCGACATGTTCAATGCCTATATCAGCATTGACCCCAGTATGTGGTGGGATAATATGAATTATCTCCAACAAGCTAAGGCGGTGCTGCAAAAAAAACAATTCACCCATACAACTTTGTATCTCGGGTATGCTAATACGATGGAGGAGGGAATGGACATCAGTAAGGTGCAGCAAGATAATTCTCCCATGACACGACACATTCGTGCAATTCTATCGGTAGATACCCTGTTGAGAGGCAGAAAGGACAATGGACTAAGTTATGCCAGTAAATTCTATCAGGAGGATGGGCATACGACAGTTCCTGTTATAACAGAACTCGACGCACTTCGCTATATTTTCCGAAACTTTCGGTTCAAATTGGAAAGTAAAGATTATGTTGACTCTACGGCCGATCTTGCAGGCAAGTTCGAGCAACACTACATAGAGGCGTCCAAATTTTTTGGATATTCAGTCTTTCCTGCCGATAAGCTGATTCAGGGTTGGGGTGCCGAATTCGAACAGATCAAGCATTATAGCAAGG
>DAIMYK010000066.1:0-8317 GCA_036734525.1 Sediminibacterium sp.
GGATAATTAGCTTTTTCAATTGTGTTAAAGAAAATATTTCCTTGGGAAGGGGATTGCCATTACTCAATTCAATTTCAATGGACTGAACATCTTCCGGATGGTTCTTTACCAGATCGAAATTGCTACAAGCTACATCATTGATGAGTAACTTATATTTTACCGGCATGTTTTGTGTTTGGGCAAACAGTGAAGTGGACAGCAATAGAAGCATGGCCACACAACAAAGGGGCAATGAGTATTTCATAGATTTGGATTGGCTCCAAAAATAGGAAAACTATTTAACCAGGCCAGCCGGAATTTCTTTTTTCAGCAGATGCTGATAGATAAACCTTGTTTTAAGATTGTTAAAATGTATTCCTTTTTCACCTCCCCACCCGTGGCGTCCTCCCGGATACAACATAAACTCAAATTGCTTACCCTTGTCTTGCAAAGCACTGATCAATTGGAGACTATTTTGCATGTGTACATTATCATCCATGGTACCATGCACAATTTGAAGCACTCCTTTGTATTTATCTACATGTGTCAAAACATTAGATGACTTATATCCCTCGGGATTTTCCTGCGGCGTATCCATGAACTTTTCTGTATAGTGGGAATCATATAATCTCCAATCTACTACTGATCCGCCCGCCATGGCATGGGTAAATACATCAGCACCATAAGTTAGTGCATAGCAGCTCATATATCCTCCATAGCTGAATCCGGTGATACAAATGCGAGTTGAATCTGCCTGTCCGTTTTGTATGAACCAGCGAGCCATTTGCATGTAGTCCTGCATTTCCCAGTAACCAAGGTTACGGTGCATATAATTAACCCCCGCTTTTCCAAAATGTCCACTGGCACGGTGATCAAAAGCAACTTGTATCAATCCTTCCTGTGCATATAGTTGTCTACCGGCAGTCCAATTCCAGCTATCAGAAACCGTTCCTGCATTAGGTCCACCATAAATACTCACCAGCATGGGATATTTTTTTCCGGGCACACGGTTCAATGGCCAGGTTACCATTGCAGGCAGATCGAAGAGTCCATCAGCACTTTTGATACGAATAAGTTCTGTTTTGGCCAATTGATACTTATTCATAGTTGTTCCTCTACTATCGCCTAGTTCACGCACAACCTTACCCTGGTTATTCATCAGGGTCATACGTGGAGGCGTATTGGCATTGCTGTAGGAAGTGATGAAGTAAAAACCATTAGGAGACATCCGAATGGCATTGTGATTATAGTCTCCAAATGTCAATCGCGTTAACTGCTTGCCATCCAGCTTCACTTTATAAAGATCGGTGCGTGCCGAATTTTCCAAGCCTTTGGCAGTAAAGTACACCCAACCTCCTGCCTCATCAATCAGTTGAATATTGAGTACGGTATAATTGCCCGACGTAATCGGACAGATCAGGGTGCCATCATTTTTATGAAGGTAGAGATGGTTCCACCCTGTCTTATCGCTTGCCAAAATGAAGGCATCTTGTTTCTCCAAAAATTCAAATCTTCCACCGGCACCATCTTCCAAATCGACCCATGTTTTCTGGATCTCCTCATACATAATTTTTTTAGAACCTGTTGCCGGATTCACATCATACACCTTCAAAGAATCTTGCCCACGATTGATCCATTGTACCAATAAACTGCTGCCATCTTTGCGCCATACAGGCCAGCCGAAATATTGATCATCTTTCGGATTAAAATTAGCCCAGGTCGTATTACCACCGGCCGGAGAGACGAACCCAAGTTTCACTTCCGGATTTTTCGCACCTGCCTTTGGATAGCGGGTCTCTTCCAGAAAACCATTTTGCCCTTCACTGCTATAAATCGGGAACATAGGCACCATGCTCTCATCAAAACGCATATAGGCGATGGTTTTACTATCCGGACTCCACCAGTAGGCGCGAAAGCGGGTAGCTCTTCCAAAAATCTCTTCCCAATATA
The DNA here is from genome assembly GCA_036734525.1 of Sediminibacterium sp. Classification (GTDB taxonomy): domain Bacteria; phylum Bacteroidota; class Bacteroidia; order Chitinophagales; family Chitinophagaceae; genus Sediminibacterium. The sequence goes on from DAIMYK010000066.1 coordinate 1,930, forward strand.
CCCAGCTGGCAAAACCATTCAATGTAGTGAATGACCCATCAGAGGTTAGACGAGTCTCTTTAGCACCGGCAATATGGTAAGTATAAAGATCATTCGCTTTTGTATATGCTATGTATTGGCTATCGGGAGAGAAATTCGGATTTTTCACTTCACCTGCATCAAATGTTATCTGTGTCTCCTTGCCATTCTCCTTGTAGTACAATTTGCCCGCCCGAATTGAAACAGTTTTATTGGGGGGCAAAGTTCCGGCTAATTGTTCCTTGGTTGCCTTAGTAAATTTACCGGCAGGAATATCCAAAACATAACTGGCAACAATGGTATCGGGTGCCAGTGCCATGCGCAGGATTACATTGTCCTCATCGAGCCATTTGACCACCACAGGTAGATTGTTCCTGAAATTGGCAGGCAATTGGTTTTTCACTAATTGATCAGTGGTTAACTTTTGTTGCTGTGAATACCCTGTTTTAATAGTTATGCACGCGATGAATACCAGCAGAATTTTTTTCATATAAAGACGTATGTAGGGTAAATATAAGAAAACTAAAAAAAACAAGGGGGTAGATTGATTTAAGCTAGCTGCTATTGGCAAATTTCAAGACAGTATCGGTATCTATATATGTAAACAAGAAGTGCCACCCCCAATGGCAACGGAATAATCAACCAAAGTTTTAGCGTACTCCAGATGATATCGCTCTTTTGCCAGGGTGATCCAACTAATTTTATTTGCCTTTGGAACCAAGACCAAAACACATCCTCCAAATCCTCCCCCCATCATTCTGGCACCCAAAACATAACCGGATGCCTGTGCCAGATCAACCAAAAAATCAGCTTCCTCACAACTCACCTCATAAAGTGTGCTAAGTCCGGTATGCGTTGCGAACATATTTTTCCCAAAACCCGGGAAGTCATTTGTTGGCAACTGAGCAGCTGCCTGTAGAACCCTTTCATTCTCCTGAACCACATACATGCAACGTTTATACAGTAAAGAGTTAGAGGGAATAGATTCCTTTACCATATTTATCGTTGCATCGCGTAGTGATTGTATTGCAGGATAATTCTTTTTTATCTCCAACACTCCCTCTAAACATTCCTCTCTTCGGCGATTGTATGCGGAAGATGCCAACGAATGTTTTACTCCGGTATCAAGTAATACCAATTCCATTTCAGAAAAATGAAAAGGCACATACCGATAATCGAGAGAACGACAATCAAGAAGGATTACTTCATCAGCTCTTCCCATCATATTGGCGAACTGATCCATGATCCCACATTGAAGTCCTATATATGATTGCTCAGTAGCCTGAGCCATCCGAATGATCTGTAGGGTGGGTAAATTGAGATCAAAAATTTGATTCAAAGCAAAAAGAATCCCACAGGTCAGGGCAGCTGAGGAAGACAAGCCTGCTCCAATGGGCAGATCGGCTTTTACAATAGCATTGAATCCGTTGATCTTGTGCCCGGCCATTTGCAGCTGCTGAATTGCACCCAACCAATAATCCGGCCAACCAATAGTAGATCGACTCAGCTGCTCAGTATTTCCTTCATATGTTTGGTTGAGATCGGCAGCAAACCATTTCAACTCCTGGTCAGAGCGCTTACTGGCTGCTATATAAACAGCCAGGTCTATTGCAGCCGGCATGACATAGCCATCATTATAGTCCGTATGCTCTCCTAATAAATTGATCCGGCCCGGACTTTTCACACATACATCGGGTTGACCATATCTTCTCACGAATGTATCATGCAGTTCCGCTGTCAAATGCAGGTTACTCATTATTCAAGTGTGAATTGATCATGCAGGTCTGGTATCTCGACCCGGGGACATCCTTTTTGCAAGAGTCGATGTTTGAAGGATGCCTGTTCGTCATACTCACCATGCACCAGGAAAATGGTATTGATAGCAGAAAGGTCCTGACATGCCAGGAATTGACACAAGTCATCGTAATCACCATGTGCACTCATACTGCGCATTTGTCCAACCTCCGCTACAACACGATACATTTCTCCAAAGATTTTAACTTCGGAATCCCCATTGGCCAGGCGGCCACCCAATGAGCGGGGTTCACAATATCCTACGAGTAAAATAGTGTTGTTCTCATTGCTGATATTGTTCATGATGTGGTGCTTCACTCTTCCTGCATCTGCCATGCCGCTGGCAGAAATGATGACACAGGGCTGGGTAAGTTCATTGAGTCGTTTGCTATCTTCCGCATGACTGACAAAATGTAATCCCTTGAAATGAAACGGATCGTCATCTGATTCCATGATTTTACGAATACGCTTATTAAAATACTGAGGGTATTTTTTTAAGAGAGCGGTTGCCTCTCCGCTGAGTGGACTATCAACATAAACTTGAATTGCCGGCAATCGATTTTCCAGTTCCAATTGGTTAAGTGCATAAAGCAACTCCTGTGTTCTGCCAACACTAAAAGCAGGAATGATTAATTTTCCTTTTTTTCGTACACAGGTTTTATGAATCCATTCATACAGAGTGTCGGGTGTACTTTTCACCTGGTCGTGTAATTTATTGCCATAAGTACTCTCCAGGATGATATAATCTGCCTGACTAAAAGGAGCAGGTGAGCGAAGAATAGCATCATTGTACCTGCCAACATCTCCGCTGAAGGTTATGCGTGTGGACTTCCCTTTCTCAGTTATTTTAAGATGTACGGCTGCGCTTCCGATGATGTGACCGGCATCAGTAAACATAACGGATACCTCCGGGGTAATCACGTGCCACTGATCATATTCTCTTGTTTCAAATAGATCAATTGCAAGGGCGGCATCTGCCAGGTCATACAGAGGTTCAAAAGGGGGTAAGCCTTGCTTGGCTCTCCGCTTATTGATAAAACGAGTATCATCCCTTTGTATTTCAGCTGAATCTTCCAACAAGATAGCCGTCAGTTCCTTGGTAGCAGGTGTAGAATAAATAGGTCCATTGAATCCTTTTCTTACAATGCGGGGTAAGAGACCGCAATGATCGATATGGGCATGTGAAAGAATTATCATGTCTATTTCCTTCGGTTCAAATCCAAAGGATTCGTTGAGTGGCTGGGTATCTTTCCCCATACCCTGAAACAAACCACAGTCCAGCAAAATCTTAGTTCCTGAGCGAAGTGTAAGCAGGTGTTTGGAACCGGTAACCATTCGGGCTGCCCCGTGAAAGCTAATTCTCATGTTTCTATTTTTTCTTCGCCTTAAAGCTCCAGGTGATATGAAATTCTGCTACAACTTCCCCTTTTTCATTCTTCCCGACAGAACGGGTAACTACCCCCGTACCCTCCCCGGTTTGAATGGTCTCTTCTATCGCTGCCTCTATTTTATCTCCATCCTCACATGTAAATAAGATTAACCCGGTTGCTTTTTTTAAATACTGCGAGTCAACCCTCACCACCAACATACTTACTGCAGGATCTCTCTTATATATCTGACCAAAACACATCAGTCCGGTGCTCATCTCAGCCGCCATTGATTGCACAGCGAAATACATCGAGCTAAAAGGGTTCTGGGTAAACCACCAATGCCTTACTGCGATGACGGTCGATTTTTCACTGAACTGTCGAATGCGCAATCCACAAAGGAAGGCAGTGGGTAATTTCACCAAAAGAAAAAATCGAAACTGTATTGGATTGATGATTTTATTACGAAAAAGTTGGAAGGATGGGTTCATATTATTACTTTATTTTTTCATCCAGGAATAATTGCTTTCATTGAAAACTGCCGGCGTCCAACTCAGTAAAAATTCTTTCACTTTGGTGGCATCATAACTTTTTCCCATTTCAAGGTAGGATGAGTTTTGAGTGTGTATTAGTTTTCCATCTCCATTGAGAATAAGAAAAACAGGAAATCCGAAACGAACCGGAAATCCATATTGCTGAAAAATCTCGTAGTTCGTGTTTTGTGGACTATAATTCAAGTGATATACTATGAAAGAGGATTGTATGATGGAATCAATTTTCTTATCGGCATGTACAAACCGATTGAACTCGATGCACCATCCACACCAGTTTCCACCTGCCTGAATTAAAACGTGTTTGTTTTCAGAACGTGCCTTGCTGACAGCTTTCGCAATGTCTGCCTTAGCATTGGCTTTAGGGTTATACAAGCTATCTGAAGATAAGGCGGGAATATTTCCAATAACAAGAGTCAGCAGCAAAAAATATCTCATATAAAATATTTCGATAGTTACAGCAAGAGTGCAGCCAAAGCATAATCTGCCACCAGAATTAAAATACAACTAACAACTACAGCTCTGGTACTAGCTCGTCCTATTTCCAATGCTCCTCCTGTAACATTGTATCCAAAATAACAGGAGATGGTACTGATGATAAATGCAAAAGTATAAGACTTATACAAGGCGAAGTTGATATTGTATACATTCAGATTCTGACGCAAGCCAATGTCATAAATATCGGGAGCTAAAATTCCGGTTAGTGCCCCTACCGTTCTTCCACCCCAAATTCCCAGAACTGCCGAAATCACCACCAGACAAGGCATAACTACAAGAGAAGCCAGGATTTTTGGCATGATCAGATAACTCTTGGTATTGATGCCCATTATTTCAAGTGCATCTATCTGTTCACTAATGCGCATATTACCCAGTTCACTGGCAATTTTACTTCCCACCACACCTGCCAGTACGACGCACAATACTGTAGGAGATAATTCCAAAATCATGCTATCCCGAACTATCTGTGCAATTGTGGAAAGAGACACCAGCGGACTTACCAGTTGATACGCAGTTTGAACAGTAGTAACTGCACCAAGAAAAACGGAAATGATTACTACAATAGGCAATGCACCCAATCCAATTTCAACACATTGGTGCATGAATTCCTTCCAGTACATGCGCATACTCTCCGGGCGGGTGAACATTCCCTTCAACATCAATAAGTATCTCCCAAAGTGTGTAAATATATTCATGCTGCGGACCGATTATTTCTTTCTTTTCTTCAGTCGCTTCCACCAATTACTCCTTTGAACAACAGCATCCGTATCAACCCTGCACTTCAATTGAGCATCCACAACTGCAACTGTTGCCATGTTGATGATGTTTCTTACTGTGCTGCCCAACTGCAGAACGTGTACCGGTTTTTTCAGACCCAATAAAATTGGACCAATTGCGTCTGCGCCACCAACTTCCTTGAGCAGGTTATAAGAAACATTACCTGCTGTCAGATTAGGGAAGATCAAAACGTTCACCTCCTTATCTACCAGTTCACTGAAAGGATAATTGTCACGCAAAATCTCCTTATTGAAAGCAAGACTTCCCTGCATTTCTCCATCTACAATCATGGAAGGATTGCGTTGCTTGAGCAAGCGGGTTGCCTCAGCCACCACCCTTGCTTCCGCGGAATCACTGCTTCCAAAATTACTGTAGCTCAACATTGCAATTCTTGGTGTCAAATTGAAATTTCTCACCTCCTTCGCAACGATTTGAGTTATGTCAGCTAATTCTTCAGCTGTAGGATTGAAATTTACTGTGGTATCAGCCAGGAATAAAGGTCCCTTCTTCGTCAGCAACAGATACATGCCTGCAATTTTCTTGACACCTTCTTCAGTTCCTATAATTTGAAGTGCAGGTCGTATCGCTTCTGCATAGTTTTTGGTGAGACCGCTCAACATAGCATCTGCATCTCCGGTTTCGACCATCATGCAACCAAAATGATTCCTGTCTTTCATCAACTTAACACTCTCATAATGGTTGACACCTTTGCGCTGGCGTTTTTTGAAAAAGAGTTGACCATAGAATTCTCTTTTTGCCTCCTGCTCATCACTACGTGGATCGATGATAGGAATGTCGGCAAGATCGATGTTGTTTTCGTCGGCAATCTGAGCAATTTTAATGGGGTCACCCAACAAGATGGGGTATGCGACACCTTCATCATAAAGAATACTGGCAGCCTTTAAAATTTTTTGGTTATCTGCTTCTGCAAAGAGCAAGCGTTTCGGGTCTCTTCTGGCCTTATTGCCAAGAACACGCATCAACTGATTGTCAAGTCCCAGTCGCTTATTCAATTCAACTTCATAAGCCTCTTTATCCGTGATCATTTTTTGAGCCACCCCGCTGTCCATGGCTGCCTGAGCAACCGCAGGAGCTACTGATGATAGCAAGCGGGGATCCAGGGGCTTGGGGATAATATATTCCGGACCAAAAGCCATGTTTTGTTGATTGTATGCCATATTCACGATATCTGGTACCGGTAATTTGGCAAGTCCTGCAAGGGCATGAACGGCAGCCAGTTTCATAGGCTCATTGATCTGGGTAGCACGAACATCAAGTGCTCCGCGGAATATATAGGGAAAGCCAAGAACATTGTTCACCATATTAGGATAATCGGAGCGCCCCGTAGCCATAATTATGTCCTTGCGTACAGAGGTAGCAAGG
>DAIMYK010000067.1:0-8316 GCA_036734525.1 Sediminibacterium sp.
AACTACCGAAGCGGTACAGGTGCATGGTGGTTACGGATTCGTAAAAGAATACCATGTGGAACGATTAATGCGTGATGCCAAAATCACACAGATATATGAGGGTACCAGCGAAGTGCAGCGCATTGTAATCGGGCGAAGTATTCTCAAATAAATACTTCCATGCAATTGCTGCCTAATCATTTCATGGCTCTCTGGTCGATCCGATGCAGGCAGTATCTATTTCCATTTATTTCGCTGCTGTTTTTTCCATTTCAGACAATGGCTCAGCCATCAGAAAAATTAAAACAGTGGTTACTGGATGAATTGCAGCAGGAGCAAGTAAAGGAAAGCAGCGTTTTTCCTGCCGGAAGTTTTCCCTCCTGGCGCAGCTATGCACTCAATGGAAATGTTGAAAAAGCAGATGTTAATCCTTTTTTCACCGGACTCATTGATTTTACATTATTGAATGTAACGCCCCACCTGAGTTCTTCCCAGCAAGAACAGGTGCAGCAAATCAGAAATTACTGTCAACAGATCTATCCCAAATTTGCCAACAGGAATGGTCGTCCGACCTATAATTTCTGGACCACCGATACCCCACGAATTTTTCCCAATGGAGGTTGGCTCAACTGGTTCAATAAGCAGCAGGCCCTGCCTGATGATGCTGATGATACAGTCATTCTCTTACTGGCACAACAGCGCAGTGATTCCGTTGCACGCGAAGTGCATCGATTGTTACGGGAGTACGCCAATGGAAAGCAACAGAAAATTCGAAATACCTACGACCAATTCCGACAATTACCTGCCTATTCTACCTGGTTCGGAAAGAAAATGCCGGTAGATTTTGACATTTGTGTATTGACCAATATTTTGTATTTCGTGCAGCAGTACAAACTTCCGTGGAATGATGCAGACAGTGCATCCCTTGAATGGGTAGAGCAAATAATTGCCAATGATGAGTATCTGAAAAATCCGGCTTATGTTTCTCCGCATTATCAGCGGGTACCTGTAATTCTCTATCATCTGGCCAGATTGATGGAATTAAAGCCTATCCCGTCATTAGAAAAGCACAAGCCAAAATTGGTGCAGGAAGCCAAACGGCAGTTGATGGAAACTAAGCATTATTTGGATGCGGTTATTTTACATACAGCATTATTGCGCTGGGGAATTGATTATAACAAACAGCAAACCATCGAATTCAGGGATTGGTCCACACAGATCAACAACGGTCCATTTTCCTTTTTTGTAGCCAATATGTCGAGTATGCTCCCCGGAGCTTTGAAATCATCTTTTGATAAAGCGGCATTGGGGAAATTCTATTATTTCTGTCCGGGCTATCATTATGCACTTGTTTTAGAGAACATCATCTGGCAGGAGAAGAGACAAGGGAAGCCGTTATCACCATAGATGGTGGTTCACCGACCCAATGCATTGTGTTATATTTGCACTTAATATGCCCGTATATACAGCAGCTTATTTATCCATTGTAGGTCAACTACAGCAAAAGGGTGTCACCCTTGTCGCAGTAAGCAAAACAAGACCTGCTGAAGACATCAGGGTTTTGTATGATCTTGGTCACCGCGATTTCGGAGAGAATTATGTACAAGAGTTACTTGGCAAACAGGGTGCTCTTCCGGAAGACATTCGCTGGCATTTTATAGGACATCTTCAGACCAACAAGGTGAGGCAGATCGCCGGTTTTGTGCACCTTATACATGGTGTAGATAGTGTGAAACTTTTGCAGGAAATCAACAAACAGGGACAAAAACTCAACCGACGGGTGGGTTGTTTGCTGCAGGTTCATATTGCACAGGAGGAAACCAAATTTGGGTTTGATGCAGCAGAATTGCGACAATTGGCTGATCAATTGTCTTCGTTCCCTTACGCCCACGTCAAAGGCCTGATGGGTATGGCTACAAATACAGACAATGAAACACAGATCCGAACTGAATTCGCACAATTGCGTGAATTGGCCGGAATTATACCTTTTGATAATGCTCCCATTCTTAGTATGGGAATGAGCAATGATTATGCTATTGCAATTGAAGAAGGAAGTACCCTGGTGAGAATTGGTAGTCTTCTTTTTGGAAGCCGGAGTTAACCTTCGTCCAGATATCTTTTGGTGATGGGTTGGTAAGAATCAATTCTCCTGTCCCTTAAAAAGGGCCAGTGTGTTCTGTATTGGTCTGTGAGGGATGTTTCAATTGAAATGATTTCCACTACCTCTTCTTCATGGGGTGCTTGATAAAGCAGTGTTCCCATTGGGTTGCTGACAAATGAGCCACCCCAGAAACGCATGGCCCCATCTTGTTCCAATCCTACCCTATTCACAGAAACAACATGTACACCATTGGCAACAGCATGACTTCGTTGTATGGTTTGCCATGCATTGTATTGCTCACGATTGGTGGTATCATCCTGTGAGGTAGCCCAACCAATGGCTGTTGGATAAAATAAGATCTCTGCTCCCATCAGTGATGTGATGCGAGCTGCTTCAGGATACCATTGATCCCAGCAGATCAATACACCTATCGTACCATAAGCAGTTGCAAAGACTCTGTATCCAAGATCACCCGGAGTGAAATAAAATTTCTCATAGTATGCAGGATCATCCGGAATATGCATTTTACGGTACTTACCCAAGTAAGTACCATCTGCATCCAAAACAGCCGTCGTGTTGTGATAAAGTCCCTGGGCTCTTTTTTCAAACAGCGAGGCAATGATAACGACTTTGAGTTCTGCAGCCAGAGTACCCCAGGCATCAGTAACAGGACCAGGAATAGTATCTGCCAGTGCAAAGTGTGCGTAATCTTCCGTATCACAGAAGTAGAGGGAAGAAAACAATTCCTGCAGACAGACAATCTTGGCACCTTTGGCAGCAGCTTCCCGGGTCAGTTGCATTGCCTTGCGGGTATTCTCTTCTTTCGATGCGGTACAAGACATTTGTACGATGCCTACGGGTATTACTGCCATGTTTGCTGATATTGATTCAGGTAATCAGGTTACGTTTTGTATGATGCCATCGAAACTTTTGAGCCCGATGATTTTTTCGGAAATATATCCCTCTGCATAGGCAACACCTATTCTCTTACCAAGCATCATGGCTCTTGCCTTCACGGTTTCCAGGAATTGAGGGGTTGAGATATAGGTTGTGGGCTCCTTGCTGTCGTTCGAATAAAATTGAGAGCCATAAGCAAGTATGGCTTCCATTTTTTGCTCCATAAACGGTGAAATGTCAATGACAAATCCGGGTTGAATGAAGCGATCTTGAATGTAATGAAAAACATAGCTGGCACGCCAGGCAGTTTGTTCTATTCCCTCGTCTTCTGTAACTATTTTTCTAAGTCCCGATAAGAAGGCCGCATCAGAAACCAGTTTGGCACTCCTGCCATGGTCAGGATGTCTATCTTCCGGTGCATTCGCGAGAATTATATCGGGTTGGTACCGCCGGATCGATCGGATAATTTTTCTCAGATTGGTTTCATTGGCTTCAAAGAAGCCATCAGCCATCTCCAGGTTTTCACGAACAGACACTCGCATGATTTCAGCTGCACGGGTGGCTTCCTGAAGGCGCAGCTCTGCCGATCCACGTGTCCCCAACTCACCACGGGTTAGGTCAACTATACCCACCTTTTTCCCTTCTGCTACGGCCATCAGGAGTGTTCCGGCACATCCCAGTTCTACATCGTCAGGATGCACACCAAAAGCCAGAATATCCAGTTTGTTTTTCGACATGGTGCAAAGGTATCAAAAGGTATTCAAATACCTGCTTAGGGGGAACAGGCTGTCGGTCTTGAAATATTTTGAATAAAAAAGCCGGAACAAGTCCGGCTTAAGAGGTAATTATTTTTTTGAGTAACGCTTTTTGAATTTGTCGATACGTCCTGCAGTATCTACCAGCATGTTCTTACCTGTATAGAACGGGTGAGAGGTGTTGGAGATCTCGATTTTTACCAGGGGATACTCATTACCATCTTCAAATACGATGGTTTCTTTGGTAGCGGCAGTTGATTTGCTCAAAAAACTGTAGCCATTACTCATGTCTTTGAAAACTACAAAACGATAGTTTTCCGGGTGGATGCCTTTTTTCATTTGGGTTGATTTAAAGGTTACACGGATTTTGCCGTGATTGTTTGGGGTGCAAATGTAGCATTTTTCCCTGAGCCATCAAAAAATATAGCTTTAAAAGCTTATAATTGATTGAATTGCAATTGATTATAACGTATCAGGATTTCATGTTGATGAACTGGAGAGGAATTCCCAGGGAGGACTCTCTGCAGGCGGCAATGACTTCTTGTAAATCGTCAATTTTCTTACCGGTTACCCGAACTATATCGTCCATGATTGCTGCTTGTACTTTGAACCCCTTTTCTTTGATCATTTTTACGATCTTTTTGGCATCCTCCTGTTTCAAACCGTTCTGGACTTTGATTTCTTTGCGAACGATCTTACCACTTGGATAAGCATCTTTGGAAAAGTCAAATGCCTGGGCATCGATGCCTTGTTTCATGGCTCGGCTGATAATAACGTCAATTACCTGTTTCATTTTCATATCACTCTCCACTTCAACAGTAACCTGGTACTGTTTTTTGTCAAGTGTTATTTCTACCGGTGAACCTTTGAAATCATACCGATTGCTGATTTCTTTTTTTACCGTGTTGATGGCATTGTCGAGTGTCTGCACATCTACTTCGCTGGCTATGTCAAATGAAGGCATGGCAAATATTTTAACAAAGATACAAAGAGGGAGTGAGAATCAGGATTGTGGTCTTCGTTCTTTGGCGAACCATACCGGTGATTTCCAGTTAAGAAGAAGTCCGGCCAGCATCAGCGTTACAGCAATAATTTCTGCCTGAGTAGGTTGGAAAGGAAGTGATTCGTATTTAGTATTTACCCTGATTTGCTCGATAAGAAAGCGCTCTGCTCCATTGACCATGAGATAGAATCCCGCCAGTCTTCCCGGTGTAAGTATTTTTTTTCTCAGGAACCAGATAATGGCAAATAAGATAAGGCACATAATTACTTCATAGAGAGCTGTGGGGTATACCGGTTGAGGAAGTTGCATACAGTAGGGACCCGTACATCCTTCAATCGGAATACCTTCATTGATCACATTGTTCGGATAGCGGTAACTCCACAACCAGTCGGGGATGAAACCATAAGGGTTGGGTTGATTGTTTACAATACCCCAATCTCCGTCACCACTAACCTGACAACCAATCCGGCCCAGGCCATATGCCAGCATCATGGTAGGTGCCATGCAGTCTGCCAGATGAATCACTGAGATTTTATTTTTTCTGGCGTAATAAATGATGGCAAATGTGGCACAGATCAATCCACCATAAAAAGTAAGTCCGCTGAAACTCAACAGTGAACCAATAGGATCTTTGGTGAATTCATTCCAGTTCTCCAGGTTGTGAAAAATCTTGGCACCGAGGAATCCAAATGCTGCTGCATATAAGATGAAGTCTCCCACCCTATCATGAGGCCAAATCCTAATGACCCTTGTTTCGGGTTTAGGCAACCTTTCTTTTTTATTTTCTCTGTATTTGAGGAAAACCATTATTCCGCCAACGAGAAGTCCCGCAAGCGGATGCCCTTCGGCAGAAAAAATGAAAGCTTGAGGATCGCGGAATACATCGGGCAATAAAAAGGCACCAATGAATTTATAGCCGAAAATAAAACCCAGAAAAAATGTTATCAACCAATCAGTAGTGCTAACCGGGCCACCGACAGTGATGGTTTGTTCAGTAAATACAAACAAACCTTGCTTTTCTTTCCTTGTCAGTTCCATGCTCAGGATCCATCCCGCTACCATGAAAGCAATGGCAACAAAAAAGCCGAAGGAATTGATCAATTGGAGGCCGGTGATTTCAATACCAAAAAGGTCTTTGAAGGCGTAATACAGATTGGGGTACATGTTGGTCTATTGGTTATTCAAACTGTCTGTAATGTTAGAGATAAAAAATGAATTAACGCAGGTCGATTTGATGATTGGCGATAAAATGATAAAGCCCCGCGGAAGCAGGGCTTTTACTTAATAATCCATCCATTCTCAAATGTACAAAAAAATTAATTGCAATGTTCATTAAAAACACTGATCAGGTGTTGGGCAATGACCTGGGCCGGACGACCCTCAATCTGGTGCCTTTCTACCATGTTCACCAGTTGCCCATCTTTAAAAAGAGCTATGGCCGGTGAAGAAGGAGGATATGGCAAAAGATGGCTACGAACCGCGTTTACAGCTTCTGTGTCAAATCCGGCAAAAGCAGTTGTCAGGTGATCGGGTCTTTTGGTGGCATTTTTTACCGCCATCAACACGCCGGGGCGGCATGTACCTGCTGCACAGCCACATACGGAGTTAATAACTACAAGGGTGGTACCGGATTTCTGTAAAGTTGACTCTACTTCTTCCCTATTGGTCATTTCATCGAAACCATTGTCGGTCAATTCGGCCTTCATGGGTAATACAATCTCTGCTGGATACATATTTTAATTATTTTCTGCTGCAAAGATACTCCATTCAGAAGAATTCATTACAACGATAAAAAGGACATAATGGCATGCGTTTATTTTTAAAACAGTCATTATGGCACTAAATTTTCAATTGAAATGACATTTCAGACCTGTTTAGTGGGTAAAAACCAGCTGGTATGCCCTTTGTATTTCTTAATACAAATCGATTATTCACCAAAAAAAATAAGAATATGTCAATCATTAAACGCAATCCCGTATTTCCCGGCAGTCTGCTGGACGAGTGGTTTTTTAATTTTCCTGCCAATTGGGGTAGAGAAGAGCAAATGTTAACTGCCTCCCCTGCAGCTAATATTACCGAATCGGCTGACGCCTTTCACATTGCTCTGAATGTTCCCGGCAGAAAGAAAGAAGATTTTCAGGTGCAGGTAGACCAGGGTCATTTGACCATCCGCTATGAAAAGAAAGAGGAAAAAACTGAGAAGGTTAACAAGACCATTCGCAGGGAATTCGCTTTCAATAGCTTTAAAAGAAGCTTTACTCTCGACGAACAAATTGATGCCAATGGTATCCAGGCCAGGTATGAAAATGGATTACTGGAGATCGTATTGCCTAAAAAAGAGGCCGTTCAACCTGTGACCAACCGGATTGTAATTCAATAAAAATAGCACAACGCAACTTAGTTTTTTTGCAGCGTGGTTTTTGGTTAATGACCCCTTGTTTCCACAAGGGGTTTTTTCATGCCCCTGTAATATTCCATTACTTTTGATTACTAACCAGTAGAATCAATTCTGAACACAAAGGTATTCATGAACCGGGAAAGTGAATTCATAGCTTTGTTGGAAACACACCAGCGCATCGTCAAAAAAGTCTGTCGCATCTATGCACATACTACTGAAGACCGCAACGACCTGTATCAGGAAATAGCATTGCAGGCATGGCGTTCTTTTCCCCGTTTTCGTGGGGATGCACAATTCTCTACATGGCTCTATCGGGTGTCACTGAATACTGCAATTACTCATTTTCGAAAAGAACAGAAAAAAGCGTCAATACCTGTGTTGAACGAGGAAGTGGTTGCCCCTGTTTCTGAGATGGATCCAAGGGAAGAACAACTGGAATCAATGTATCGGGCCATTTCATCACTTTCAGAGTTAGACAAAGCCATTGTTTTGCTCTATCTGGAAGACTACCCATACGATGATATTGGTCAAATGATAGGTATCACCCCTAACCATGTGGCAGTAAAAATGAGCAGAATAAAAATCAAATTACAATCATTGACCCAAGCATCTCCTAATCAATAAAGTCGTTATGGAACTTGACAACCTGAAGCAGCAGATGAACCGGCAGTTGGAAGATGATAACAGCTGGCAGCCCTCCGAAGATATCAAAGGTATTATCGGAAAACAGTCCGCCAGCATTGTTCAGAAGATCAGAAGAAGCCTTTGGATGGAGTCCATTATAGGTTTCTTTGTGAATATACCCCTTACTCTTTATTTTGCCAATCGTTATCCTCAATTGCTTCAATTGAAGCTGGTTTGGTTCGTCTTTTTTCTAATCATTGCCACCTTACCCATCCTCGGCTTTTTAATTGTACTGACTTACTGGTTTGAAAAACAATCATCCAGTATTCGGGAGAACCTTACGCGCATTCATCAACTCATTACCCGTTATTGTCAGGTATACCTTTTGCTAACATTATTATCCGTTCCCCTCGGTTATTTTCTTGGGCTCTATCTTGCCTTGGATTCTAAAAATGTATCTGATCTTGTAGGCATAGTGGACTATCTATCCGGACTATCCAATGTCGAAAAAAGTATTTATTTGGGGGTATTCATATTTTTTGAAATACTATTTTACTTT
>DAIMYK010000068.1:0-8295 GCA_036734525.1 Sediminibacterium sp.
CCATCACCATGAATATGAACATGCTCTGCAATGGAGGATGTTGGTCGCAATGGAGTAGTAAGTACCAGCGTCACTTTGTTCTGCCGCAATACATAAGATACCCTTTCTTTCTCGCCCGTCTCCGGACCACTATAAGCCAACTCCTGATAGCCGAATGCAGTTTTATAATAATGTGCAGACTGCTTGGCATTCCCCACATATAGCTCTATGTAATCTGTTCCCAGTAATGGTAAAAAATCTTGCTCTGTATTTGCTTGTTGCATCAGTTAAAATTTATTCGATATTAAATTGCCAGCTCTTGTGATAATTTTCATCCTCGATTTTCAGCGCCTCTTCGGTTATCATGAGTGGTTTGAATGGATCGATCATCACTGCCAGCTCATCTGTCTTTTCCTTACCAATTGATTTCTCTACGCTGCCCGGATGCGGACCATGAGGAATACCTCCGGGATGCAAAGTGATCTGTCCCTGTACTACAGTCTTGCGGCTCATAAAGTCACCATCCACATAATACAACACTTCATCACTGTCAACATTGCTGTGGTTGTAAGGGGCAGGGATTGCCTGCGGGTGATAATCATACTTTCTGGGCACGAAGGAACACACCACAAAATTGTGTCCCTCAAATGTTTGATGCACGGGCGGTGGCTGGTGAACCCTGCCGGTAATGGGCTCAAAATTGTGAATCGAAAAAGCCCAGGGATAATGATATCCATCCCATCCAATGAAATCAAATGGGTGGGTACCATAGGTATAAGGATAGATCAGACCCTGCTTCTTAATGAGTATTCTAAAATCGCCCTCTTCATCATGCGTAGCGAGATCTACAGGACGCTTGATATCTCTTTCACAAAATGGAGCATGCTCCATCAGTTGTCCGTATTGATTGAGATAGCGTTTGGGGAAACGAATCGGACTATAACTCTCGATGATGAATAAGCGGTTGTTCTCATCATTGAAATGAATCTGATAAATCGTACCGCGGGGCACCACCACGTAATCTCCGTATTCAAAATGAATTTTACCAAACCCGGTATGCAAAGTGCCCGATCCTTTATGAATGAAGATGATTTCGTCTGCCTGACTATTCTTATAAAAATAGTCCGTCATTGATTTTTTAGGGGCAGCCAGTGATATCTGCAAGTCTGCATTGACCAATACCGGCTTCCTGCTTTTCAGGTAATCGTCTTCCGGTGGAATATTGAATCCCAACAGACTGGTATGGCGCAAATGCTTTTCTCTGGCAATTACCGGTTCCACCGAATAGGGTTCGCCGATTGATTTTACGATGGTAGGGGGATGTGTGTGGTACACGAGTGAGTACATACTGGAAAATCCTTCTGTAGATACCAGCTCCTCTGCGTACAAAGAACCATCGGGCTTTCTGAAAACTGTATGTCTTTTGGCGGGAATAGAACCCAGTGTATGATAGATGGGCATAACAGCAATTGTTAAGATGATGGTAGAATAAGTACGCGCCGCAAAATTAAATTTATTCCTTTTAACTTCGCGCCAAGAACTTGCAAAAAGCAGCTCCGGCTCAATTATTTCCTAATTCAGTAAATGCTTGATATACAATGAAAATTGTTAGTTACGTCAACAACGGTGAAACCTGCTTGGGTGTGTTGGAAGGACACAATCTTTTTTCTGTACAGGAATTAGATAAAAACCTGCCCAATGATATCCTTACCTGGCTCAATATGGGCGAAAAAGGTCATCTTATGATCAAAACTGCTCTAGAACAACTAAAAGCAGGACAAATAACCGCGCAACCTGTTGCGGACTATCACTTGCTGGCGCCGGTACCCCATCCCACCTCTTGCAGAGATGGATATGCTTTTCGCCAGCACGTAGCCGCAGCAAGAAGAAACAGGGGAGTGGAAATGATCAAAGAATTTGACCAGTATCCCATTTTTTATTTTACCAATCACCTGGCTGTTCAGGGCCCCGGTGAGATCTATTGTATGCCCGATCATTTTCAGCAACTGGATTTTGAACTGGAAGTGGCAATTGTAATTGGAAAGAAGGGCCGCAACATTCGTGCGGAAGATGCTGATCAGTACATTGCAGGGTTTACCATCATGAATGACATGAGTGCCCGCAAGTTGCAGATGGAAGAAATGTTGTTGAACCTGGGACCTGCCAAGGGAAAAGACTTTTCTACCATCATTGGCCCCTGGCTGGTTACACCCGATGAACTACAATCAAAGAAAGTTGCTGCCAAACAGGGACATGTAGGCAATAATTATGACCTGTCGATGAAATGCTGGGTGAATGATGTGTTGGTTTCGGAAGGCAACATGGCCGATATGGACTGGACCTTTGCGGAGATCATTGAAAGATGCTCCTATGGTGTTACACTTTATCCGGGGGATGTCATTGGATCGGGAACAGTCGGCACAGGTTGTTTCCTGGAACTGAATGGAACTGCGAAACTAAATAATCCGCAACACCAGCCACAGTGGCTGCAACCCAATGATAAGGTTACCATGCAAATTGAAGGATTAGGTACGCTTGAAAACACCATTCGTGCTGAAGCAACTGACTGGTCTATCTTACATCGCAAGAAAAATTTGTAAGCCCTGTTATGCTGACAATCGAAACTGATAAGCTACCCATCCCCCAGCTGCAACAATATTTGCAGGCTGCCATCGCTCCCAGGCCAATATGCTTTGCTTCCACAATAGACAAGGAAGGAAGAGTGAACCTGAGCCCCTTCAGTTTTTTCAATCTCTTCAGCATGAACCCGCCGGTTTGTGTTTTTTCTCCGAGCAGAAGAGTGCGTGACAATAGCACCAAGCATACCCTGGAAAATCTGAAAGAAGTACCTGAGTGTGTGATCAATATCGTTAATTACGATATGGTACAACAGATGTCTTTGTCAAGTTGTGATTATTCCAAAGACACCAATGAGTTCATCAAAGCCGGCTTTACGGAGCTCCCCTCTACGCTTGTTCGTCCGCCACGCGTTGCTGAATCGCCCATACAACTTGAATGCACGGTAAGGGATATCATTTCACTGGGGGATTTGCCCGGTGCAGGAAATCTGGTGATTGCAGAGATCAAAGTTATTCATGTGGGCGAACAGGTGCTGAATGAAAAAAATAAAATAGACCCTGCCAAACTAGACCTGGTGGCGAGACTGGGAGATGATTGGTATGCCAGGGTAACGCCGGAATCTTTGTTTCAGGTAGAAAAACCCAATACCCAACTGGGAATCGGATTTGACCAGCTTCCGGCTTCCATCAGAAATCATCCTTCTTTCTCAGGAAATGAAAAAGCGCAGTTGGCGAATGTTTCAAAGCTGCCGGATGGAATTTCTTCGGAAACATTGCTGGTACTATCAGATAGCATACTGTCTTCTGTAAAAGAAGCTTTACAAAAAAATGATACCGCAGGGGCCTGGGCGACTATTCAAACCGCAGTTTTGCATCAATGATGCGCAGTCCGTCTTCAATCAACTTTTTATACTGCGGGAATTTTTCTTTTTGTTGCAAGAGATAATTCCTAACCTCTTCTGCCAGATTACTATATTCAGGGTCTTCTGCAACTAACTCCAGTATCTCCATGGATGCCAGCCAGTCTTCATTGAAATCATTTGCCAGCTGCCTGCGAATATCAACCAGTGCTTTTTTCGAAGAATGTTGCTCGCGAATCGTACGTATCTGTTGAAACAGTGCATGATAGGTCTTATCTGATTCAGTGTAGTTGGGTTGAGAAGTAAGATTAGACGAAACGTACAATTGATCTACCAGGTGATTCTTATCTGCAACGCCATTGAAGACGGAAACGATTTTCTCTCCCACTGCCATATCATAATTTCCCCAGGCCGGATCGAAGTAAACTTTTCCATCTTCATCTTTTACTGTGCATGCCGTAAAAGTCAGCAGAATAATTTTCCCCTCTTTGCGCAATACTTGTTCCAGCTTTCCTTGCACACAAATACCGCTTTCAAAATTCAACGCAACTGTTTGCCCTAAAACAAGCCCATGTTCCAGACAGTTCGCATCATTCCAATTTTCCAGCGGCAGAGTATGTCCCTTCAATTTTCCAACGGGAGAGCCAAAGCCATCACGGTGATAACTGTTATCATGTCCGGGTAACTGAATATCATTGTATGCCAGTTCTGTCGGACCCTGTGTCTGAATGTATTTCAATTCTCCGGAGTGATCGTTCGAGGCAGCAACGAAAATACCTGATACCTGAAGTCCGGAAGAATATACCGCCGTACAAATATTTTTACATTCGATCGCCTTCATCATGCTTTCATATCCACCCACCCTGAAAGCCATGCGACTCTCGAATTGTTGTAATACATCAATCAGGTTTTGGAAAGTGGGTGTTACGAATAACTGAGGTTGTGGTTGCGTGATATCGTATGAATAGTTAACGGAGTAGATGGTATACAGTATTTTCTTTACGGAGGGGCGCATGCAGGAAGAGCTCTCGCCAATGGAAGAAAGCAATCCGGCACCATAAATTTTCGGATTATTCAGGTCCCCAATCAATCCATATTCAACCGTCCACCACTGCAGGCGACTTAACAAAGCCATTTCAGATGGCTCGCCCAGGTTTTTCTGGTTGAATAGTACTAGTTCTTCTGCTGCTGCAATTTTTGCCGGATCAACATTGGGTGCCTCTTTTAAAATAGACAACTCGCGGATAGATTCATACAGGGCATAATCTTTGGAAGAAAACAAAGCTTTGGTGCCGATAGAACCCAGATAACTCAGGTACTGGTTGTATTTCACATCGCTGATGATGGGCGCGTGCCCGGCCGATTCGTGAATGATATCAGGCGCAGATGTATATTCAATGTGCTCCAGCTGACGGATATCAGCAGCAATCACCAATACGCGGCATGCCTGGTATTCCATGAAAGCAGCGGGGGGGATAAAGCCATCAACCGTTACAGCTCCCCAGCCGATTTCTGCCAGCGCATCATTGATTTCCTGGAGACTGGGGATTTTCTCAATCGTCAAGCCGGCCTTTTTCAAACCCGGTATGTATGGATAATAGGCGGCATCTTTCAGGTAACTATAATTTTGACGCATCACATAACGCCATACAGCATGATTGACAGGGGTATACCTTTCATAGCCCTGATCTACAATGTATTTTCTCAAGTGAAGCGGCAACTGCGCTACCTGCGGATTGTTAAAATCGAAAAATTCCATTGCGGACAAGCAGATTAAATGTAGTAGCAAAAATAGACAAAGATGTAGAAGGACAAAGCAGTTAAAAACTTAAATTCAAGCATCAATAAAATATATGTAACCAATTAGAGGATATTTATGTTTCGGATTGTACCCGGTACACATTGTTAAGAACGAATTCAGAAAATTTCGTACCTTATACTATGACTTTAGGCGACTTGATTGATTACGCAATGATGAAGCCCGCAACAGAAGAGACGCTTCCGTTTGGACCGGATGTGCTGGTACTGAAAACGAATGGCAAATCATTTTTACTCATTTCGCTGAACAGTGATCCGGTGCAGTTCAATGCAAAATGTGACCCGGAAAAGGCATTACAATTGCGAGAGATGTATACCGGCATTGTTCCCGGCTATCACATGAATAAGAAACACTGGAATACAATTCTTCTTGACGGCAGTGTTCCTGATAAGGTCGTACGGGAATTAATAGACCATTCTTATGAATTGGTGAGCTCGAAAAAAAGTCAGAAGAAATAAACATTTACTGCTGCCGTGGTTGAAAGAACCGACGAAGGTGCTCGGTGATTTTTAGTTCACAATAACCAACAGGCTTTGCTGCAGTTAGCAAGAGCCTATCCCACTGATTCCATAGTTCATTGTCTCTGTTGTTCATTTGTTCTGACAACAATTGTAAAGACAATTTGCCCAGTTGACTCAGGTTAGCAGCATGATGGGCGATGTCTTGTAGCGCAGGTATTTCTTTCGACTGCTGCTGAATACACTCATTCTGCCGGATCCATGTTAAAAACAGTGTTCGTAAATTTTGTTTCCACCCTGTGTCAGCGGCTTGCCGATACGCCTGCAGCTGCCTGCTGAGATCACGTACAGCTTTTTGATCGGGCACTGCAATATCTGCTGCCAGCGAGTAGGGAGAAAACCTCGTGAAATTGTCGAGTTTATTCCTTTGGTACCCCTGAACCGGTTCCAGATACTGAGTAACAGATGACAAGCAGTCCACCTCCTGATGGCCCGCCAGTCTGCGCAACATCATGTCACTGTTCTTCAGGTGGGTGCAACCCAGCGCCTCCAGTTGCACTGAAATAATATCCATTCTTCGATACATATCTTCTACATCACGAACACCCGGCTGTGACCACAAGCGCTCTGCAATGGCTGCGGTGCGTGGCCAAATACGTGAATCAATGGTTTCGGAGCTAACATGCTCTGTCCACATCGTCGCCTCCCCTCCCAGTATCAATTTTTCTTCCGCTTCAGTCAGCAACTTTTCTCCCTTCCGGATTTTTCCGATGATATCTGATTCAAATCGATTGAAGTTGGCTTCACTATCGGGAATGATGACATCATTGCGAAAAGGAATGGGATCATTCAGGTAATGATAAGAGGCAGGCTGCACCAGATCTATGTAATAGCCCTTGGATAAAATACTGCGGTAGCCATTTTTTGCAGATGACAACAATGCTTCTATGCCTCGCCAGGATTGAATCACCATATCGCGGGGAACACCTTGCTCCACCAGAAGATCATAGCGCCCTTCATTGAAGTACTTTTTGGCTGTAGCATCTTTCATTTCTTTCATCAGTACTTCATCCCAACCAATAGGAACTTTGACTTTGCGCGCCAGGACAGTGCGTATCCGCTTGTTGAAATAATTCTGCAGTGCTAGGGTTGTGGCGAGTCCGCTGTCTCGCATGAATTGCTGTATCGCAGGATTTTTCCTCCAGTCCTGACCTGTATTTTCATCACCTCCGATATGAAAATAGGTATCAGGGAAGAGTGCAGCTACTTCTGTCAGGAGGGAGTCAAGAAATGTATAAGTGGTTTCGCGCGTAGGATCAATCACCGGATCAAAAACACCAAAATGATCTTGTAACTCATACTGTCGGGGTACGGATGCAAGATGAGGATATGCTGAAAGAATCGCAGTTGAATGACCGGGCAGATCAATCTCCGGCACCACGCGAATGCCTCTTTGACCCGCATAGGCAATGATCTCACGTACCTGTTCATGGGTGAAGTACATACCATCAGATGCCTGTTCATGCAGCCGCGGAAAAATTTTTGATTCAATGCGGTAACCCTGGTCATCACTGATGTAAAAGTGCAGCACATTCATTTTTACAGCAGCCATGGCATCCAGGTTACGCTTGATCACCTCCATGGGCATGAAGTGATAGGGCAATGCTATCAACAATCCCCGCCAGGGAAAGCGGGGAGCATCTTCGATGGTGGTTCCGGAAAAATAATATCCATTCTTGTCAGAGCCGATCAACTGCAACAGTGTTTCCAATGCACGTATGGCTCCGATATCTGTGGCGGCATCAATTACAACCCCCTCCGCATTTACCTGCAATCTATAAGACTCGTCTTCCCCCAACACTAACTCACCCTTGCGCTTTGCAGTGATTTGTAGTCCAGCACCCTTCAATTGGCTGGAGGGTGTAACCTGCCAGGTAGGAAAAAAAATGCCTGTCTTCTCGGCAAGTCGCTGATAGAACCTTGTAGATTCTTTCCATATTCTTTCACTCCCATTTCCGTTGACCTGTATGCGAAATGAAGCAGAGAGGCGAAAAGGAGAAGCAGTCATCTCATACCGTTCCGGCAGAGGCATCAAAGCAGGTGTTTGCCCTGGTACAGATACTGTAAGGATTAGTAGCCAGAAAAGAACGATGAAGCGCATCATGCCAAAACAAGTTTTGCCAGTGCCTGCCAGAAATCGGCGTAGCCATCCCAATAAACAAAATTGCAGCCCCAGTGCGGAGCAGGATCGGAAGTATAAACCAATACTTTTCCCTTGCCTTTGTTACCAATCACAATGGCCGGGTCACCGGTTTCACGGAAACGGGCAATCACCATAGCATCCTCTTTGGCAAATGTTTTGTTGTAGCCGAGAATTGGGGGACAACTACCCAGATCCAGGGAAGGACAAAGCTGCTTCCCTTCAGGTGTTAGTTCCATAGAAAATCCCTCGGTAGTTTCAACCAGGGCTTCAATATCCATACACCGTACAGGTAAAATTTCAGCCAGCCGCGTTCTTCCCCATCCCCCTTTGCCAAGTTCTCCGGTATTCTAATACCATCCACCGAGAAACATTTACCTTCCTCCCTCCTGTACTTGCT
>DAIMYK010000069.1:0-8258 GCA_036734525.1 Sediminibacterium sp.
CCTTTCTAAAATATTGCATCTACAATGCCCTACTTCCTCTAATTTTCCTTTGAATCTACGTGGTTATTATGGGTTCCTATGCCAGTAATAGTAACCTGTTCTCTACCTGGGGTGTAATAGAGATGCTCGGTGGGTTACTGGTTGGATGTGCCACCTCTATTGCTATCTCCTTCCTTTATTTTTTTGGAGCCGATAAAACTATTTACAAAAACATGTCCGCTGAAATACGGCAGACTACTATGCAATTTGGTCAGCGGCCTTCACCATACCTTCTTCACCTTGAAAAACCGCAGATTCCGGTCAAATGGTTCCTGAGTGCAAGGCTTCACTGGCGCAATCCAAGATTCGTGAGACATTATCCGGCAAGTTTCATTGAACCAGTTCTTCTGCGCCTTCATTTATCCGCAGGCATTGCTATTCTGGTTGCCTTCATTTTTTTAGTTGTCGTAGGATTCAGTTCCGATACGCGATTGTTTCAGTTGCCTGCTGCTGCCAGTATCATTTTGTTCTTCTCGTTGCTGATCGCATTTGCCGCTGCATTGACGATATTCCTGAAAAACTGGACTCTTCCCATTTTGGCCGTATTTTTTTTCATGGTACAATGGCTCTATCAAAAAGATGTACTGGATATCCGCAACAAAGTGTACGGTCTTGATTATACTGATTCGGTTGCCTGGCCGGAATATTCAAGAGAGGCATTGATCAACATAGCACATCCCGACTCCATACAAAAAGACAAAGAGGTGTACCGGCAGCGACTGGAAAAATGGAAAAGTCGCCAGGAGCAAGAAAAACCACTTCTATTCATTATCAATACCAGCGGTGGTGGAACGCGAAGCGCTACATTCACTTTTCATGTACTGCAACATCTCGACAGCATCACAGGTGGTCGTCTCATGCGTCAAACATTTTTAATCACCGGTGCTTCCGGTGGAATGTTGGGGGCCTCGTATTTCCGGGAATTGTATGCACAACAACAGCACAATAAAATTAAAAGCTTGCGTGATCCTGTCTTTGCTGATCGTGTCGCAAAAGATCTGCTTAATCCTCTTTTTTCTTCTTTTGTAACAAGAGATCTTGTCGGACCAGTGCAGCATTTTACTTACCAGGGTAAGCGATATCCTAAAGACAGGGGGTATGCATTCGAAAGAAAACTATCTGAAAACACGCAGGGAGCACTGGACAAGCCACTTCAGACTTATGCCCTGCAAGAAACAACTGCTGAAATCCCCACCATCTGGATGCATGCAGTAATATCAGGTGATGGCCGCAAATTACTTGTCAGCAATGACCGGCTTCGGTTTTTGATGCGCTACCCTGCCGATACTTTGTCCGGGGTTATTTCCACGGAGCCTGATGCAGTAGATTTCCAAACACTCATGGCAAGCCGTGGTGCCGGTTCCATTAATTTGCTAACTGCACTTCGGATGAATGCCAGCTTTCCTTATGTATTACCCAATGTGTGGCTTCCTACCCGACCGGTCATTGATGTAATGGATGCAGGACTGAGAGACAATTACGGGCAAGAGTCAGCACTCCGGTTCGTACAGGTATTTCAGGACTGGCTCAGGAACAATACTTCGGGTGTTGTTTTGTTGCAGATCAGAGACAGAAGTCTGAATGATTGGGACAGCCTTTCGATGAAAGGAAATCTGGGAAATATGTTGCTTGATCCGATGCTGGTATTGAATAAAAACTGGTACCGCATGCAGGATTTCGGACAACAGTCTTCACTGAATTTTATGGCAGATGCTTATGGAAAAGAGTTTCGACGTTTTGTATTTCAATACCAACCTTCTAAAAAAGAATCTGCTGCCAGTTTAAGTTTTCACTTGACACCCGCTGAGAAGCGAGACCTGGCAGCTGCTGTATTGAATGCAGCGAACCAAAATCAATTTGATCAACTCATTTCTCTGTTACGGAGACAATAGATTTTATACCTGGTCCTTGATGGGCTGGATTAAATCGAAACAAGACGGTAATATTTCTATATGAAAACTTTCAGCGGTAGTAGCAGGTTCACCATCAATGTGTAGGGGAGCCAGCTTGGGATTTTTGATAACCAGTGAAGGCGTTTGGAAATAAAGAATATTTTTATTGGTGAAACTTTCCACCAATTCCTGTAAGCGGTTATTCCCCCTGATTTGTTTGAGTATGGCAAAGGGTAGTTTTGCTTTGTGCATTTTTTGAACAATTACAATATCGAGTAAGCCATCAGTCAAGCTCGCCTGCGGGGCAATGGTTACCTGGTTACCGAACTGATTGCTGTTGGCAACACTGATGAAAAAGGCATCTGTAAAAAAAGAAAACTGGTCCAAAACTATTTCAAACAAATAGGGTTGTGCTTTAAAAAATTGCAGCAGACTTTGTTGGGTGTAAGAGATTAGTCCTCTGCTATTGGCATTGGCAAATTCGTGAGCCACCCTGGCATCCAGTCCGAGACCACTCAAGAGACAGGAGAATCGTTGATTAATCAGGAAGGCATCGATGCGGCAGGAACTTCCCTCAAAAATCAGTGAAAGAGCGGCTTGCGGTTTCAGTGGAATATTCGCTGCAAGTGCAAGTCCGTTACCCGATCCCACAGGAAGGATACCGAATCTAACGGGCAGGT
The DNA here is from genome assembly GCA_036734525.1 of Sediminibacterium sp. GTDB lineage: Bacteria > Bacteroidota > Bacteroidia > Chitinophagales > Chitinophagaceae > Sediminibacterium. The sequence continues at coordinate 2,612 of DAIMYK010000069.1, forward strand.
GACGCATTGACTGAACAACCTGGTTAACAGTGCCATCACCCCCAACGGCAACAACATCCGTAAAACCCCGAGAAGTGATGAGGTCGATCACATCTTCATAATTGCCGGTGGGGTGGGTGGGTAAGATTTCATATTCCAGACCACGGGAAGAAGTTTCCCGCTCTATCATTTTCCTCAACTTCAGCTTTTTACGGGTGCCCGCTATAGGATTGATGAGGTATATCAGTTTCCTTTCTTCCATCAGAAAAAAATTCTGAGATGATTAAAGCGGAAATGAATTACCAACGAATCAGGGCACTGCCCCAGGTGAATCCACTTCCGAATGCCGCCAGACAAACCAGGTCGCCTTTTTTGATCATACCCTTTTCCCATGCCTCGCAAAGTGCGATGGGTACCGAAGCAGCGGTTGTATTACCATACTGTTGAATGTTATTGTACACCTGGTCATCTCTCAACTGCAGTTTTTGTTGTACGAACTGACTAATGCGGAGGTTGGCCTGGTGGGGAATGAGCACACCGATATCTGCGGGAGACAGGTTGTTTTTATGTAATGCCTCCATGATGACCTCGGGAAATTTTACAACGGCTTTTTTGAATACTGACTGGCCATCCATATAAGGGAAATTCTGTGCTTCATCGATCATCTGATGGCTCATGAACATGTTACCTATTTCTGCCTCGTCGAAGCTCGCATAATTCTTATCGGCCCAATGATTGGCATGGGTGCCGGGATTGTACATGGCCAATAACTCGGCAGAACCTCCATCGCTGTGCAGGTGGGTACTGAGTATGCCGGAACCATCTTCCGGGGCGGGTTGTAAAACGACTGCACCTGCGCCATCCCCGAAGATGACGGATATGTTTCTCCCTCTGGTTGAAAAGTCCAGGCCAAAAGAGTGTTTTTCACTGCCGACAATCAGAATGTTGCGATACATGCCGCTGCGAATGAATTGATCACCTACACTGAGTGCATAGAGAAATCCACTGCATTGGTTTCTGATATCGAGGGCACCAATTTCTCTCATGTTCATTGCCCGCTGCAGTAAAACCCCACAACCGGGGAAATAGTAATCGGGAGAGAGGGTAGCAAAAATGATGAAATCAATTTCTTCAGCAGTTGTTCCTGCTCTTTCTATTGCCTGTCGGGCTGCCAGTACCCCCATGGTGGTGGTGGTTTCCTGCGTTCGATGTGCATACCTGCGTTCGCGGATACCGGTTCTTTCCTGTATCCATTCATCCGAGGTATCCATATATTGTGTGAGATCATGGTTGGTGACAACCTGCTCTGGAACATACATTCCAATACCGGCAATTCGTGCTTGTGGCATGAGCAATCATTTTCGCGAAGATAGAGAAGATTGGGGAAAGGTCGTTTTCCGCTCTTGCGCTCCTATTGTCCGCTTGTCAAAGAAAGTTTCATCACCTGTTGCAGGAACAAACTCGTTTCTTTTTCTACCCCCGCCACATCTTTTGATAAGATAGGGGAAGCCAGAACGTGGTTGCCGGTATTTGCCATGGCAACAGAGCGCTTCAAACTATCAGGGGTACCCAACTCTTTCATCATTTTTTGAATGGCACTCACTTTTACAACCTTATCCTGGTTGTTCTCATCCTTAAAATAATACAATGCTAAAACAGGTTGTCGAATACTACTAAATGTAGCCGGTACCATGGTTGTCTCCAGTAATTCCTGCAGTTGAACGGTCGCTTCCAGCCGATAAGTATAATTCCAGTATTTTTTGTAAGCGGCGTCATCATGACCCGCCGTATTGAAATCAGATCCTTTCACCAACCGTGCAATTTGAAGCCCCCAGGGATTATTCAATAACCAGGCATTCGGATCATTGATCTCGATATTCGGCGAATACAAAATAATGCCTGCTATATCAGGAAAGGCAGCAGCCAGTTGTAAGGCAACTGTTCCGCCCGTTGACGTACCCATGAGGATTACTTTTTTGCCAAGTTTTTTTCCAATGGCATATGCTTCTTTGGCCGTTTGCCAGAGACCTGTTGCCGTGTAATTCAATAAAGCATCGGAAGTGTCTATGCCATGTTCTGCCAGCCTTGCTAGGTAAAGATTACAACCAAAAGCTTTGGCCAGGTTGCGGTGTACCGGATTGCCCTCTTCCTGACTGGCACTAAACCCATGGAGATAAACAATGGCATATTCAGTGAGATTTTTCAGCGAATCATTGTACCAAACAATGCGCGCTTCATTGTCTGGTTTGACCCGGTGTTTCTTCTCCTGGTCTGCTACATACATTTCCAATTGCTGAGCCGAGTCGCTTAGCGAAGGAAGGTCATTGGTATATATCGGATCGGCGGGATTCGGACCTACCCAATATAGGACAAGAATTCCGGCTGCAACTAATAGCCATTTCGAAATGCGACGCATGTTTTTTTTATAAATCTAACCAATTTATTTGACCCTTCATATGAACGCCTCCCTTAAATCTGCTAAATTCGAATTCAAATAAAACTATTATGCCACCCAGACAAAGATTCCAGGCGCTAGATGTATTCAGAGGATTGACCATCTGCTTCATGATAATCGTGAATCACCCCGGTGATGAAGGAGTTACATTCCCCTGGTTGCTTCACGCTGAATGGCACGGATTCACCCCCACTGATCTGGTATTCCCCTCCTTTCTATTTGCAGTGGGCAATGCATTGAGCTTTGTGATGCCGGGGTGGGAAAGCAAAACCAATCAGCAGGTTTTTACATTGGTCACCAAGCGAGCTGCTCTTATATTTTTACTGGGATTTCTGATGTATTGGTACCCATTTTTCACTTATGAAAGCGGTCATCTTGCCGTCTCTCCCTTCGACCATACCAGAATAATGGGTGTTCTCCAACGTATTGCTCTCTGTTACTGGGCAGCTGCGCTGATGATTTATTTTCTCAACACCCGCTCAGTATTTTTTATCAGCATTTTCTTCTTGCTTTTTTATTGGGCTGTACTCTATTGGTTTGGAGATGCCGGCGACCCACTCAGCATGACAGGCAATGCCGGCTACTACCTCGATAAATGGTTGATGGGGGAAGCCCATATGTACGACGGAGAAGGCGTTCCCTTTGATCCGGAAGGCTGGCTGAGTACACTGCCTTCCATTGTCAATGTCGTTATTGGCTATTATGCCGGAGCCTATCTGCAAAAACAAGGTCGCAATTATCAGGCAGTGACCCATCTTTTGCTCATGGGAATTTTGTTGCTCTTCATTACCTACTGTTGGAATACAGGAATGCCGATCAATAAAAAACTATGGACCGGTCCATTTGTTACATTAACAACCGGACTCGATCTTATTTTACTCGCCTTACTCGTATATCGAATAGACATCAGCAATGAGCAAACAGGAAATTGGTTTTTCGAAGTAGCAGGAAAAAACCCGCTGGCCATTTATCTTTTCAGTGATCTTTTTGCCACAACACTCAGCATCATTCCGATGAAGGAGGGGATCTCCCTTTACCAATGGATATACATTAATTTATTCAGTTTCTGGGGTCCTTATTATGGCTCGCTGTTCTTTGCGCTTACCTTCATGTTCCTCTGTTGGGGACTGGGCTACTGGATGGATAGGAAAAAAATCTATCTCAGGGTCTGAGTTCTGAAGTGCTGATTTTCAAGTCTTCGGAGGAAATTAACTTGCTGATAATCATTTCATTACATTGATTTTATTGTCCCCCGACAGGAAAGTCGTACCTTTGCGCCTTCAAAAAACAAGCATGGAAATCAGGAACATAGCTATCATAGCACACGTTGACCACGGTAAAACTACCCTGGTAGACAGGATATTACAAACCACTAAAGTGTTCCGTGATAACCAGGAGACCGGTGAGTTGATCATGGATTCGAATGATCTTGAGCGGGAGAGAGGCATCACCATCTTCAGTAAGAATGCAGCTGTTACATACAATGGATACAAGATCAATGTTATCGACACCCCCGGCCACAGTGATTTTGGCGGTGAGGTGGAGCGTGTATTGAAGATGGCAGACGGTGTGATACTGCTCGTAGATGCTTTTGAAGGTCCTATGCCACAGACTCGCTTTGTACTTCAAAAAGCATTGCAACTCAACCTGCACCCTTTGGTAGTCATCAACAAAGTTGACAAACCCAATTGTCGTCCTGACGAAGTGCATGATGCAGTCTTCGAGTTGTTCTTCAATTTAGATGCCACAGAAGAGCAGCTCAACTTCCCTACTTATTATGGAAGTGGAAAACACGGATGGTTCAATGATTCACTGACACCTACAGATAATATTCTTTCCCTGATGGATGGCATCATCAAGCATGTGCCAGCACCGGAAGCAAAAGAAGGGCCATTACAGTTGCAAATTACTTCTCTTGACTTTTCTTCTTTTCTTGGAAGAATTGCCATTGGTAAAGTGACACGTGGTTCAATACGTGAGGCACAAAATATTGCGCTGGTACAGCCCGATGGTACCTTCAAAAAGTCCAAGGTGAAAGAACTTTATGTATTCGAAGGTATGGGAAAGAGGAAGGTGACAGAAGTGATGGCTGGTGACCTCTGTGCTGTGGTAGGACTGGAAAATTTTAATATCGGAGATACCATTGCTGATGTTGACACACCGGAGGCATTACCCGTTATCAGTGTGGATGAGCCAACGATGAGCATGACATTCAGCATCAACAATTCTCCCTTCTTTGGTAAGGATGGAAAATTTGTAACGTCCCGTCACCTGCGTGACCGGCTTATGAAGGAGACGGAAAAGAACCTGGCATTACGGGTAGAAGATACAGACAGTGCGGATAGTTTCAATGTATTTGGTCGTGGTATTCTTCACCTCGGAATATTGATTGAAACCATGCGAAGAGAAGGGTATGAGCTGACAGTTGGAAACCCTCAGGTGTTGGTGAAATACATTGACGGGAAAAAGCATGAGCCCTTTGAAAATCTGGTGGTGGATGTACCGCAGGAATTCAGCGGTAAAGTCATTGACCTGGTTACTCAACGCAAGGGCGAGATGCAGGTAATGGAAACGAAGGGAGAGATGCAACACCTTGAGTTTGAAATACCTTCCCGCGGCCTCATCGGTCTTCGCTCACAAATGCTTACCAGTACAGCAGGTGAGGCCGTGATGGCACACCGGCTGATTGGATACAAGCCCTGGAAGGGGCCAATCCCCGGCAGAAACAATGGTGTATTGATTGCCAAGTTTCAGGGAACAACCACTGCCTATTCGATCGATAAACTACAAGACCGCGGAAGTTTCTTCGTTGATCCGGGAGAAGATGTATATGTTGGACAGATCATCGCGGAGCACATCAAACCCGGTGACCTGAATGTGAATGCCGTTGAAATGAAGAAGCTCACGAATCACCGCGCCAGCGGAAGTGATGATGCGGTTAGAATCACCCCGAAGCTACAATTCTCTCTCGAAGAGTGCATGGAATACATCCAGCAGGATGAGTGCATTGAGGTAACACCCCGTGTGATACGTATGCGCAAGGTGGTTCTCAACGAGGAGGAGCGAAAGAAGACGGCCCGCCAAATGCAGAGCGAAGCAGTCTAGCCCGGGATTTTAATCCCGGGATTGAAATCCCGGGTTAATCCCGGGTTCGTGATTCCGCGCACCCCGCATCCATCTCACCCGGGGCCATCCCGCATCCATCCCGCATCC
>DAIMYK010000070.1:0-8257 GCA_036734525.1 Sediminibacterium sp.
CATTGCTATAAAGACGGGTCCGGCACTGCGGCAGGTGTACCTGCAAATGGCCGAGCCCCGCTGGGTGATAGCTGTAGGCGCTTGCGCCTCTAGCGGTGGAATTTTTGATTCCTACAGTGTGTTACAGGGAATTGATCAGATTATTCCGGTAGATGTATATGTGCCCGGATGCCCACCCCGCCCTGAAGCCATTCTGGATGGATTCATGAAGATCCAAGATCTGGTAGGTCAGGAAAGCATTCGCCGCAGAAACAGCGAACATTACAAACAATTATTGAACAGTTACGGTATCGAGTAATCGTTCCCCAATCTCCTAACCAATATATGGCCCTCGACAACGCTTACATACAACAACAGCTGACCGCCCGATTCGGAGAAGATTTCTTTACTTTCAGCGAGTCTTATGGTATGCTCACTGCTGAATTTGCCAAGGAATCCAATCTTAAAGTACTTCAGTTCTTATACGATGAGCCATCGCTGGCGTTTCGTTTCCTGACAGATCTATGTGCAGTTCACAACCCCGATCTGGAAGGCAAAGAATTGTGTGTGGTCTATCATTTGCACAACCTTTCCGAAAATGTTCGGCTTCGGTTGAAAGTATATACTTCCATTCAGGATCCTCAGGTGTTCACTGCTACCCGTTTATTCTCCTCCGCCAACTGGATGGAGCGGGAGACCTATGATTTCTATGGTGTCAATTTTACCGGTCACCCTAACCTCAAGCGGGTATTGAATGTTGATGAAATGGATTATTTCCCCTTGCGCAAAGAATATCCGCTGGAAGACCAGACCCGTATAGATAAGGATGATGAAATGTTTGGAAGAGGATAAATAAAACAAGCAGACAATCACTACAACGACGCCACTTTTCATGATGACAGAAACTTTACAACATATACAACTACCTGAGGGTTCCATAGAAAAACAGACTACCACCCTGAACCTTGGTCCGACACACCCTGCTACTCACGGTGTGTTCCAAAACATCATTGAATTAGATGGTGAGCGCATCGTTTCTGCTGAATCTACAGTGGGTTACATCCACCGGGCATTTGAGAAGATTGCTGAACGCAGACCACTGTATCAGATCACTCCACTCACCGATCGCCTGAACTATTGTAGCAGTCCCATCAACAACATGGGCTGGCACATTACCTGTGAAAAATTACTGGGCGTTGAAACTCCTAAGCGCGTCGATTATTTGAGGGTCATCATCATGGAGCTGGCTCGTATTTCCGACCACCTGATCTGTAATTCCATTGTAGGAGTTGATACAGGAGCCTTTACCGGGTTCCTCTATGTGATGCAATACCGGGAACTGATATATGAGATTTATGAAGAGATCTGCGGTTCCCGTCTTACCACCAACATCGGCCGTATCGGTGGATTTGAAAGAAATTTCTCTGCGACAGCTTTTTCCAAATTGGAAAAATTCCTGAAAGAGTACCCGGAGGTATTGAAAGAGTTTGAAAATCTCTTCACGAGAAACCGGATCTTCATGGAACGTACCATTGGTGGGGGTGCCATCAGTGCTGAACGCGCTATCAACTATGGATTTACAGGCCCTAACCTGCGCGCAGCGGGAGTAGATTATGATGTTAGGGTACACAATCCTTATAGTAGCTATCAGGATTTTGATTTCATCATTCCGGTAGGAAAAACCGGCGATAACTACGATCGCTTCCTCGTAAGAAACGAAGAAATGTGGCAGAGTTTGTCCATCATTCAGCAGGCCTACCAAAAAATACAGGAGTTCAAGGGCAAGGACGCAGAAGTGTACCATGCCGATGTGCCTGAATATTATCTTCCGAAGAAAGAAGATGTTTACACTAAGATGGAAGCACTCATCTGGCACTTTAAAATCATCATGGGTGAGGTAGATATGCCCAAGGGGGAAGTGTACCAGGCTGTGGAAGGAGGAAATGGTGAGTTGGGCTTCTACCTGATCAGTGATGGAGGAAGAGCCCCATTCCGTCTGCATTTCCGTCGTCCCTGCTTTATTTATTACCAGGCATATCCTGAATTGGTAAAAGGTGGTATGTTGAGTGATGCGGTTGTAACGATGAGTAGCCTCAACCTGATCGCCGGTGAAATGGACGCATAATTTTTAATGAACAAGAACAACCTCGGATTCTATATGGTAACATTTTCTGAACAGGAACTCGCAAAGGTCAAAGAGATCATCTCTCATTATCCGGAGGGAAAACAAAAGAGTGCATTACTCCCTGTCTTGCACCTTGCACAGGATACCTTCGGTGGCTGGTTGAGTACAGAGACCATGGATTATGTGGCGGGACTCCTGAGCATAGAGCCGATAGAAGTATATGAAGTAGCCACTTTCTACAGCATGTACAACCTCAAGCCAATGGGAAAATATGTATTTGAGGTTTGTCAAACTGGCCCCTGCATGATACAGGGTTCTGACAACATCATCGCATACATAGGTTCAAAACTGGGTATCCGTCCTGGAGAAACTACTTCCGACGGCATGTTCAGTCTGAAAACTGTTGAGTGTCTCGGTGCATGCGGTTATGCTCCCATGATGCAATTGGGTAAGCATTACCGTGAACACCTGACACCGGAGAAAGTAGATGCCATTATCGCTGAATGCCGTAACAACGCAGCAGCACAAAACTGATCGTCAATCATAGCCGTCTAAAAAATACACAGGCCTGAAATAAAAAAATATGGGTGTTCAACTGCTCTTGGAATAAGTAAAAGTGGAGGGAATCCGCCACTACGATGTATATCGCCGCGAAGGTGGTTACCGCAGTGTGGAGAAGGCTTTGAAGCAAATGAGTCCGGAAGCTATCGTGGAAGAAGTGAAGAAAAGCGGACTCCGTGGAAGAGGTGGTGCAGGATTTCCTGCCGGTATGAAGTGGAGCTTTATCGCTAAACCTGAAGGGGTACCTCGCCACCTGGTGTGCAATGCCGATGAAAGCGAACCCGGCACATTCAAAGATCGCTACCTCATGGAATTCATCCCCCATCTCTTGATTGAGGGTTTGATAGTTTCCTCCTATGCACTTGGAAGCAACGACACATACATTTATATCCGTGGTGAATATGCCTGGATAGCAGATATTTTAGAGACAGCAATTGAAGAAGCAAAAGCCAATGGAATGTTGGGTAAGAACATCCTCCAGTCCGGCTTCGATTGTAATATTTATGTTCACCGTGGTGCCGGTGCTTATATCTGTGGTGAAGAAACTGCGTTAATTGAGTCATTGGAAGGAAAGAGAGGTAACCCGCGCATCAAACCTCCCTTCCCTGCTGTGCAGGGTGTGTGGATGCGTCCTACCGTGGTGAACAATGTTGAAACATTGGCAGCAGTAGTACCCATCATTAATAATGGTGGTGAAGAGTATGCCAAAATCGGTGTGGGAAAATCTACGGGCACCAAACTTATTTCCGCTTGCGGCAATATCAACCGTCCGGGTGTGTATGAAATAGATATGACCATCTCTGTGGAAGAATTTATTTACAGTGATGAATATTGCGGTGGCATTGCCAACGGAAAAAGATTGAAGGCTTGCATTCCGGGTGGTTCCTCTGTACCTATCCTTCCTGCCAATCTTTTGTTGAAAACAGCCAAAGGTGAAACCCGTCTCATGAATTATGAAAGTCTGAGTGATGGTGGCTTTGTGAGTGGCTCTATGATGGGTTCCGGCGGTTTCATCGTTTTGGATGAAGACCAGTGCATCGTGAAAAACACCTATACTCTTACCCGTTTTTACCGCCATGAAAGTTGCGGTCAATGTTCTCCCTGTCGGGAAGGAACCGGCTGGATGGAAAAAATTCTCTGGCGTCTGGAGAATGGGGAAGGAAAAGAATCGGATATCGATTTGCTCTGGGATATACAGCGTCGCATAGAAGGCAATACCATTTGTCCGCTCGGTGATGCCGCTGCCTGGCCGGTAGCAGCAGCAATCCGTCATTTCAGAGATGAATTTGAGTGGCATGTGCGTGAGCCGCAGGAAGCGAAGAGAAGAAATTACGGACTGGCACATTATGCAGATCCGATTCATGTACCTGTAGCGGGATAAAAAGCAGCAATAACAACAGCAGAAAAAATATTTATGTCTGAACAACCACTCCTTACTGTAACAATTGACAACATCACGTTACAAGTGCCTGCCGGGACAACCATTTTGCAGGCAGCCAGAAAAATTGGTGGTGAAGTGGCGCCCCCTGCCATGTGTTATTACAGTAAACTGAAGGAAAGCGGCGGCAAATGCCGTACTTGTTTGGTGGAAGTAAGCAAGGGCTCTGAAAAAGATCCGCGCCCCATGCCCAAACTTGTTGCCTCTTGTAGAACTACTGTGATGGATGGCATGGAGGTGAAGAATATTACCAGTCCCCGTGTACTGGATGCAAGGGCCGGAGTAGTAGAGTTTTTGCTCATCAATCACCCGCTTGATTGTCCGATCTGCGACCAGGCAGGAGAGTGTCACCTGCAGGATCTCAGCTATGAACACGGCAAGGAAGGTACCCGGTATGAATTTCAGCGTCGTACATTTAAGAAGCATGACCTGGGTCCGTACATCCAACTGCACATGACACGCTGCATACTCTGTTATCGATGTGTTTACACTGCCGATCAGCTTACGGCTCGCAGGGAGCATGGTGTACTCGACCGCGGTGATCATGCTGAAATCGCCACCCATATTGAAAAGAGCCTTGAAAATAATTTCATTGGAAACGTAATTGATGTTTGTCCGGTAGGCGCTTTGACTGATAAAACTTTCCGTTTCAAGAACCGTGTTTGGTTCCTGAAACCTTTGAATGCCAACCGTGATTGTCCGGATTGCTGCGGTAAAGTGACCTTATGGAATAGGGGAGATGAAGTGTATCGCGTAACAGCCAGAAAAGATGAATGGGGAGAAGTGGAAAGCCTGGAAGATGGCTCTGCAGCCTGGATTTGTAATACTTGTCGCTTCGACAAGAAAAAAACAAGTGACTGGGTAATTGAAGGCCCAAGAGATATCAGCCGTCATTCTGTGATATCCCAGGGTCACTACGCGGGAAAGATCGGAACGACAAAACCTACGGAAATTTTTACCGCCGTTCATGATGGTCGATCGCCGAAGTTGCTCATGGACATCCATAGTGTCAGTGAAGTGAACCGTCCGGAAATTGAACTGAGCCGCATAGCCGGACCATCACATAGCAACGATTTTCAAAAGGGAAATGAATAACAACCTGAAGTATGAGTTTATTGCAGTTGGACATATTATTATTGATTGAGAAGCTGGTCTTGATAGTTATCATTGTGCTGGCCAGTTTAGGAATTGCCCTCTACACCACATTCGCTGAGCGAAAAGTGGCGGCTATACTGCAAGACAGACCCGGCCCTGAGAGAGCCGGTCCTCTGGGCTTGTTGCAACCCTTTGCCGATGGACTTAAACTGGTAATGAAAGAGGAGATCATCCCCGGCAGCGCCAACAAGGCCTTGTTCATACTGGGCCCCGCACTGGCCATGACAGCCGCCCTCATGACCTGCGCAGTAATTCCGTGGAGTAGCCAGGTAGAATTATTTGGAAGAAAAATTGATTTACAAATTGCTGACATCAACATCGGTATCCTTTATGTGTTCGGTGTGGTGAGTTTGGGTGTGTATGGTATCATGATCGGAGGTTGGGCTTCCAACAATAAATTTTCTTTGATGGCAGCGCTTCGTGGCGCTTCCCAGGCCATTAGTTATGAATTGGCGATGGGCCTTTCCCTTATTGCAGTATTAATGCTGGGTGGTTCCCTGAGTCTGAAAACATTGGTTGATCAGCAGATGGCCGAGGGATCTCTCTGGAACATTGCATATCAACCGCTTGGTTTCCTCATCTTCTTTATTTGTGCACTGGCAGAGTGTAACCGAACTCCTTTCGATTTGCCGGAAGCAGAAAGCGAATTGAATTTTGGTTATCACCAGGAATACTCTTCCATGAAACTTGGATTCTATCTGTTCTCTGAATATGTGAATATGATCATGAGCAGTGCTGTAATGGCATGCCTGTTCTTTGGCGGATATGATATTCCCTTCCTCGATGAAAAAACTTTGCCGGTCAATCTGGCGGCTGTTTTGGGATTGGGAGCATTGCTGACAAAAATTATTCTTTTCCTTTTCTTGTTCATGTGGATACGCTGGACAATCCCGCGCTTCCGTTACGATCAGTTGATGAACCTTGGATGGAAAAAATTAATTCCCCTGGCATTGGTGAATATGTTGCTCACGGGCATTTTTATTCTCATGAAACAGGAAGGGAGCTGGCAAACAATCACAGGATTCTTTAAATAAATAACAAGTACCGGCAACCGGCCGGAATAAATAATAGCAAACTATGCAGGCACTCACGAACCGTTCACGCGCCGTTAGCAGAAAGCCACTCACATTTATGGAGCGACTTTACCTGCCGGCTATTTTGAAAGGGATGCTGATTACTTTTAGTCACATCTTCAAAAAGAATCCTACAGTTCGTTATCCGGAGGAAAAGCGTCCTTTTAGCCCGGTATTCCGCGGTTTACATGTACTTAACCGTGATGAGCAGGGAAGAGAAAATTGCACAGCCTGTGGTCTTTGTGCAGTTGCTTGTCCGGCAGAAGCAATCACCATGGAAGCAGCAGAGAGAATGGAAGGGGAAGAGCATCTTTACAGAGAAGAGAAATATGCTGCCAAATATGAGATCAACATGTTGCGTTGCATCTTTTGTGGTCTGTGTGAAGAAGCTTGTCCCAAAGATGCCATCTACCTGAGTGAAACATTCGCCCCTGCGAACTTCACCAGAAAAGGGTTCATCTATGGGAAAGATGAATTATTGATCCCTCACCCTATCCAGGAGCCGGAAGCATTCGCCAAGGCCAAGGGATTGAACAAAGAAGCATAACATTGTAACGGCACTGCCGGTAATTTATATAAGACAACATGAGTATTATTCAAATTCTGTTTTACCTGCTCAGCGGATTGGCTGTATTTGCTGCACTGATGGTATTGCTCAGTAAGAATCCGGTGCACAGCGTGCTTTGGCTGATTGTAGTATTTTTTGCTATTTCCGGTCACTATATCATGCTCAATGCCCAGTTCCTTGCCATTGTGAACCTGATCGTTTATGCCGGTGCCATTATGGTATTGTTCCTTTTTGTGATCATGCTCATGAACCTGAATTCTTCAGCAGAGCCCGGCAAACACATTTGGATGAAACTGGCCGGGGTTGTTGCAGGTGGGTGCTTCCTGATCATGCTGGTGTCATTGGCGAGTCAGGCACCTGAGATGACCAACAAGACAGTTCAGATGAAAGAGGGAAATATCGGATTGATCAAGGAATTAGGAAAAGTCTTGTTCAGCGATTTCGTACTGCCATTTGAATTGACCAGTGCTCTTTTCCTCAGTGCGATGGTGGGTGCTGTGGTATTAGGTAAAAAAGATAGTGCACAATAAAAATGAATTTGAAAAAAGCTTTATATGCCTGTTAACTATTATATCTATTTCTGCCTTGCCTTATTCAGCATCGGTGTGGTAGGTGTACTCACCCGTCGCAATGCCATCATCATTTTTATGTGCATCGAACTCATGTTGAATGCGGTGAACCTTTTGTTGGTGGCTTTTTCAAAAATGCACCATGGTGCCGCTGCAGCAGGAGCTACAGTCCCATCTACTGTAGGTGCAGACGGACAAATATTTGTGTTTTTCATCATGGTGGTTGCTGCTGCGGAAGTGAGTGTCGGACTTGCCATCATTGTAATGATGTATAGAAATATTCATTCGGTTGACATTAATTTCCTCAACCGCCTGAAAAATTAATCAATAGAATAGCTAATTCCAGAATCAAAGAGAGTTTACTATGAGTCATGTCGCATTTTTGGTCCCGCTTTTCCCACTGCTTGGTTTTTTGATCAACGGATTGGGCAGAAACCAACTCTCTCGTTCGATGAGCGGCTGGATTGGTACCGGAGCGGTCTTTTTATCTTTTTTGGGGAGCTGTTTTCGTTTTGGGAAGGTGGTAGAAAATGGGGGCAGTACGGGTACCCTATTCTATCTAATAAAGACTACTGATCTGAGCATTCCCTTTGCCTTCCAGATTGACCAGCTTTCAGGACTTTTCCTGTTGATCATCACCGGCATTGGTACGCTAATTCATCTTTATTCCATCTCTTACATGCATGAGGAAGCTCCTCATCATTTTGCCCGTAATATTGCCTACCTCAACCTGTGTGTATTCTCGATGCTTTTACTCGTAATGGGTTCAGGATTTGTGATCATGTTCAT
>DAIMYK010000071.1:0-8257 GCA_036734525.1 Sediminibacterium sp.
ACCTCACATCTTTCGGTACGCTCTTCGCATTTGTATTGGTTAGCTTGGGTGTATTGATCATGCGAAGAGAAAACCCAGATATGCCCAGACCTTTTAAGACACCACTGGTTCCGGTGGTACCTATTTTGGGCGCAGTAACCTGTCTCGGGATGATAGCAGCGATCGACCAACGCACACTAAAGTTTGCAATGGTATGGATGATACTAGGACTTGTAGTCTATTTTGCCTACAGTAAAAAGCGAAGCAAATTGAATAGTTAATTACCTCAATTTTTTAAAATGAGAGCCGGTGGTACAACAACCATCGGCTTTTTTTATTGATTTGCTTACATTTGCACCGCAACTAAATCTGCATTATGGGTCGCATATTTGAAGTAAGAAAAGCCACCATGTTTGCCCGTTGGGACCGCATGGCGAAGCAGTTTACCCGCATCGGGAAGGAAATCGTCATTGCCGTTAAAGCCGGAGGTCCCGACCCGGCCACCAATCCTGCCCTGCGTCGCTGCTTCCAGAATGCCCGTAGCGTGGGTATGCCCAAAGACCGGGTGGAAGCTGCCATCAAGCGCGCTACCGGAAAAGATACGACCAACTACGAAGAAATTTTATATGAAGGATATGGCCCGCATGGTGTTGCCATACTCGTAGAAACTGCCACCGATAACCATGTGAGAACTGTTGCCAACGTTAAAAGCCATTTCAACAAAGGCAACGGAGCCATGGGTACCACCGGTAGTGTAAGCTTTCAATTCAATAAAATGGGGGTATTTAAATTGAAGCCGGAGGGATTGAATATAGAAGAGTTAGAACTTGAATTGATAGATGTAGGCCTGGAAGAAATGGGAGAAAGTGTAGATGAACAAAACAAACCGGTAGTGGTCTTGCGTTGCCAGTTTGTTGACTTTGGTAAGTTACAAAAAGGACTGGAAGACCGGGGCATCACACCCATCAGTGCAGAATTAGAATGGATTCCTCAAAACACAGTTCCCGTTACCGATGAACAAGCAGAAGAAGTAAGTAAATTGATAGAGCGACTGGAACAAGACGACGACGTGAACAAAGTGTTTCACAACATGGGTTAAGCTCAGTAGTTTTTTAAATAACGGGTGATCGAAAATCAATCAATCAATAGCAAAAAACAGGTACGACGCATTGTCTTTTTTGATGGTGTTTGTAACCTTTGTCAGCGTTCAGTTCAGTTCATCCTGCCCAGAGATCCAGGAGGAACTTTCCACTTTGCTTCCCTTCAGGAGGGATTAGCCAATCAACTGATTCCCGATGTCATAACCTCTGCCAACGGCCAGGGCAGTATCATTTTATGGGAGGAAGGGAAAGTCAGCTACCGCTCAACTGCAGTATTGCGCATCGCCAAAAAATTATCCGGGTTATGGCCATTGCTCTATGTTTTCATACTTGTACCCCCATTTATCAGAGATGGTGTGTATAATTTAATCGCAAAAAACCGATATCGCTGGTGGGGAAAAACGGATACTTGTATGGTACCCGGTAAAGAATGGGTGAAGAGATTTCCTGCTTCAATAGAAGAAATGGAAAACAGATAAGTTACTCCCGCATCATTTGCAATACAACGTCGACAACCTGTTCTGCATTGGGTTTGCCGAAATAATCACCATCACTTCCATATCCGGTTCTGTGTTCTTTCGCGGTCAAGGAACGTGGAGCCACATCCAGGTAACGAAAAGCCTGCTGTTCTTCCATGATCTTGGAGAGCATGAAGCCGGTTGCTCCTCCGGGCACATCTTCATCCACCAATAAAAGACGGCTGGTCTTTTTCAAAGATTCAATGATCTGGTGATGGATATCGAATGGCAGCAATGTCTGCACATCGATGATTTCACAGGAGATACCCATACGATTCAGCCTTTCTGCAGCATCTTCAATAATGCGGAGCGTTGAACCGTAGGAAACAATTGTTACATCTTCTCCCTGTCGAATCACTTCCGGAATACCCAGGGCTACCCGATATTCCAAAGGATTATCCGGCATTTTTTCTTTCAGGCGATATCCATTCAGGCATTCCACTATGATAGCGGGATCATTGGCTTGTAAGATGGTATTGTACATACCCATGGCCTGCACCATATTGCGCGGTACACAGAGATACATTCCTCTCAATGCATGAATCATCATGCCCATGGGTGAACCGGTATGCCAGATCCCTTCCAGGCGATGACCGCGTGTGCGGATGATCAAGGGATAACTCTGTTTTCCCACAGTACGGTAATGTACTGTTGCCACATCATCACTCAAAGTCTGCAGAGCATACAATACATAATCCAGGTATTGAATTTCTGCTATCGGACGAAGGCCGCGCAGGGAAAGTCCGATGGCCTGACCAACGATGGTTAGTTCCCTTATTCCGGTATCAGAGACACGGTCAACACCATGCTTTTCCTGAAGTCCGGCAAAGCCCTGGTTAACATCTCCAATTTTTCCTACATCTTCTCCAAAGGCATAGACAAATGGATTATTGGCGAGCAGTTGATCGAAGTACCTGTTGAGCACTTCGTATCCATTGATAACGGGAGAATCAGATGAATATCGGGCAGGCACAGGGGTAACAGCCAGCGTGCGACGTGGGCCCTGATTATAGAGATAAGAGTTGTATAAATCTTTGTGTACAGGTTCCCATTCCAGCAAGAAAGCTTGTAATTCTTCGAAGCTGGGAGAATTGGGTGCCATTTCCATGGCCAGGTGAACAGAACGAAGTACATCTCTTCTAAATAGATCAGAACCAGACGTAAGTTGCGTAGCGATTTGCTGTAGCTGCTGATATACCTGCATGTCATTGGTAATCGTAGATCGGATGAGATCGGCTGCCCTATTGGCTAATTCCCGAATGGGCGCCTGGTAAGATTCCCAGGCCTGTCTTCTGCTCTCCTTCACATGCTCACGTGCTTCAGATTCAATAGCAGCAATTTCATCAGCTGTTGCCAACTCACACATCAACAGCCATTCTTTCATTTTTTTATTACAATCCCATTCGCGCTCCCACTCCAATCTTTCTGTTGGCTTGTACCTTTCATGGCTTCCGCTTGTAGAATGACCCTGAGGTTGGGTAACTTCCTGCACATGAAACAAAACGGGTACATGATCGATGCGCAGTTGTCTGATGGCAGCTTCAAATACTTCACACATGCCGGCATAATCCCATGCCTTTACTTTATAGATACGAATTCCATTGGTGCCCTCTTCCTTTTCCATACCCCGCAGCGCTTCGGAGATTGAACCCTTGGTCGTCTGAAAGCGTGTAGGAACAGAGATTCCATAACCATCATCCCAAACAAAAACTGCCAGAGGTATTTGAAGAACGCCTGCAGCATTCACCGCCTCCCAGAAATGACCTTCAGATGTACTGGCATCTCCAATGGTACAAAAACATACCTCATTACCAGACTGGCTGAGATGACCAAAAATATCCGGACGATCAGCAATGCGGAATAATTTAGATGCAAGTGCCAAACCAACCGCTCTCGGCATTTGAGAAGCGGTAGGCGCCATATCGGAAGAACTTTTTTTTTGATGGACAAGATCCAGCCAATTCCCATTCTCATCTGTAACCGGTGTAGAAAAATGTGCATCCATTTGCCTGCCCGCACTGAATGGATCATGGTTGGGGTCAGGATCTCCGTATAGCTGAGCGAAAAATTGCTGCACATTGGTGATGCCTGCCGCGAGCATGAAGGTTTGATCCCTGTAATATCCGGCCCTGAAATCACCCGGCTGAAAAAACTTGGCTGCTGCTATTTGGGCCACTTCTTTCCCATCTCCAAATATGCCAAACTTCCCTTTTCCCGTAAGTACTTCCCTGCGACCTAATAAACTCACTTCGCGACTGATCACCGCCATTCGATAGTCATCCAAAATAGCTTGCCGGAATGAATCATACGACATCTTGCTATCTGCCTGCTCCGGGGAAAGGGCTTGTTCCATGCCGCAAATTTAGCACTACAGGAGGAATAGCAAGGAGAAAAACAAAACAAGTGCATAAAATCAGGTTAACCGGGCAACGAAGCTGCAGGATAAGGGGTCTTTAAATTGTTAAAATTGGTGCCAAATAACCTTGAAACGGACTTGTATTTGCGAAAACACTCGTATTTGATTAATTTTAACTTATAAATTACTTCTTATGAAAAAGCTTCTCGTAGCATTTGGTTGCTTGCTGACTTTTCAGTTGGTTCAGGCACAAGACCAAACCAATGATGCCCCAAAATGGGAAATCGGTAAAGTTTTGGAAATTACTAATACCAATTTCAATGCAGGTGAGCGCCCGGTAGGTGTTCCGGTTGATTTTGTGGTGGAAATTAAAAATATCAGCAAAGACACCGTTACACTGCTGAATGCAAAAGCAGGTTGCGGTTGCACAACGCCGAACTTTACTCCTAACCAGCGATTTGGCCCCGGACAGACTGTAAAAGTTGCTATCAGTTACAATGGCGGACAAGCAGGGTCTTATGGGAAAGTAACTACTATTTACTTTGATCATGATATGACTCAAACCATCATGTTGACCGGTGTTGGCGTTCAACCCAAGCAGGAACCGGCTCCGGCTCAATCAGCAAATCCAGTCAAACAATAAATAAGATTGAAGAAACCGATGAAAAATCTTTTATCCTTGCTTTTTTTCCTGGGTGTAGCCACCTTTGTACAAGCACAAACGGAGGTTACTTTTGCAGAAAAGACACATTCCTTTGGAAAGATCAAGCAACACGTTCCGGTCACTTACACATTTAGTTTTACCAATACATCTTCCCGCCCGGTAGTCATCGAAACAGCTACTGCAGAATGTGGTTGTACCACGCCGGAGTACGCGAAAGGTGCTATTTTAAAGGGGAAGACCAGTGAAATTAAAGTGACGTACAATTCCGAAACCCCCGGTAGTTTCAAGAAAAACATCACTGTTAAATTTGCCGGCATAGCATCATCCTACATCCTGACCATTGATGGGGAGGTAATTCCGGAAAAGAAATAAACGTTGTTAAATTAATCGAATTGTAAAGCGCGGTTGACCAACTGCGCTTTTTGTTTTTTGGAGTGACCGAAGAAGTAGATTTATCTTTGCACCATGCCAACCATCAGTCAACGGGGACAATTGATGCCCCCCTCACCTATCAGAAAATTAGTGCCCTTTGCTGAAGCAGCCAAAAAAAGAGGTACCAAGGTTTTTCACCTGAATATCGGCCAACCGGACATAGCCACTCCGCAGGCCATGATGGATGCCGTTAGGAATATTGATTTCAGGGTCTTAGAATACAGCCATAGTGCCGGCAATGAATCATACAGGCAAAAATTGACTGAATATTATAAGACAGTCGGAATAAATATTACGGCAAGCGAAATAATTGTAACAACAGGAGGAAGTGAAGCAATTTTATTTGGCATGCTGGCCTGTCTTGATCCTGGAGATGAGGTAATCATTCCGGAACCCTTCTACGCCAATTACAATGGCTTTGCAATTGCCGCGGGTGTAAAAGTGGTACCTGTAACTTCCTATATAGATAATGGTTTTGCCTTGCCTCCTATCAGTGAACTGGAGAAAAAAATTACTCCGCGTACAAAAGCCATCATCATCTGCAATCCCAATAATCCTACCGGTTATTTATACACAGCTGAAGAAATGGAACAGCTGCGGGATTTACTGCTTCGCTATCCTTTGTTTTTGTTCTCTGATGAGGCCTACCGTGAATTTTGTTATGATGGAACCCAAATCAGTGCGATGCATTTGAAGGGGGTGGAAGATCAGGTCATTTTAATGGATACGATCAGCAAGCGATACAGTGCTTGTGGTGCCAGATTAGGTGCATTGGTAACAAAGAATAAGGCAGTATTGGATGCAGCAATGAAATTAGCCCAGGCTCGTTTAAGTCCGCCCTCTTTTGCCCAGATTGCTGCCGAAGCAGCCATTGACTTACCGGCAGATTATTTTGAAGAAACCCGCCAGGAATATTGCAACCGCAGAGATCTGCTGGTAGCCCGTCTTAATGCCATGCCGGGAGTTTATTGTCCTTGTCCGGGTGGAGCTTTTTACGCCATAGCCAGATTGCCAATTGATGATTCTGATCTTTTCTGCCAATGGCTCCTGGAATCTTTCAGTCATGAGGGGGCTACTGTTATGCTGGCGCCGGCAACCGGTTTTTATGGCACCCCCGGATTGGGGAAGCAAGAAGTAAGACTTGCCTATGTACTGAACAGCGAATCTATCAACCAAGCCATGGATTGCCTGGAAAAGGCACTGGAAGTTTACCCGGGTAGAAAATAAGCCTGCATTAATAAATTATTAATCTGTTTTTTCAGGGGAAATAATTAGTATATTTGTGTATCAGATACACATTACACAATTATTATTAACTTTTGTTATATAATGTTGAATAAGAGTAACTGATTTATTACCAGTCACTTAGTTCGTTTTTTGGTTTTTTTAAGCAAGCAATCGTAAATCTCCCCTGTTTCTACAGGGGATTTTTTTTAGAAATTGTTGCATGCCGGAACGGAAACAAGAAAGTGAAGCTCAAATAAACAACTAGATGCTCAAAATCAGCATTGAAGGCAGCGGAGTGTATATTTTACATATCCGAAACACTTGAAATGGCGGTGTCTAAAATTAGGATTTCAATACAGGGGCGGGGACAATAACCTGTTCATCTCCTTTAACAGCAGATTTGAAGACCTTCTCGGCTTCCTTGTATTTTTTGTATTGGGCAGCACTCAAAATCTTCCGAATTTGTTCGTCTCTCCTTTGAACCTGTGCATTACCCTTGCTACCGGAAGTCTGTACTAAACCTGTTTTTAATGACATAGCTTAAAAAGTGCGTAAATGTAGAGCCTTTTCAGCATTTTTTGGACTTACGAATTAACAAATAGTTTAATCACATTCAATATGTTAATAACCTGTGCAACTGATTCTTCCTTAAATCAGTCAAGCATTTCCAATTATCGTGTATATAATCAAAACAATCAAATAGATAGACACACAACAAATAGTTCACCTACACGATTAACCCAGTACAAAAGCACTTCTCCCATCTCCACTATTTACAAGTCTGTTTTATTTTAACAATCCCACCATGCGCACCTTAATCAAAAAAAGTATCATATAAAAGAAGAAATAATATTATTTCAACTTGAAAAGATGCTAGAAAAAAATCCCTCAGTAGTATGGCAGAGCCCTATCAAAAAATTATCCCTCTGCATCACTGGCAAAACCACCCATATATAACCACCAAGATAAAATTCCTATCGCATCTATGAGCCGACATTAGTGAACAGCTTGTTAGAATCCCTGAAACCCTTCGCCAAATGCTAATTTCTCCCTTTATTTGTACGCAAAATCCTTTATCCTCAACCCCCTCTTCCTATGTTACAAATTCCTGTATATAGGAAATACAATCCCGGAAATTTGATGTGCCGACTATCCCTTGTATTCTTTTTGTCATTATTCACCTTTATGGAGGGTTTACAAGGTCAAAGTTATCATGCCCTGCATGGATCTCCCTATGCAGGCAGCAGTAGCAGGTTCAACAATCCTGCTTCCCCCATTGGTGGAGCCTACAATTGGGAAGTGTCACCACTGGGTGTTCAACTGACTGTCTTTAGTAATCATTTGTGGGTAGATAGTTCCAGTTTCAGGGTGCGCCCTGGATTACTTCGCCATCAGATACATGGTAATTTGGATATTGGTTTAATGAATTTCATGGTAAAGCTTTCTCCTCGGATGGCGGTGAGTGCCGGTATCCGTGCCAGAACATACAATCATTATAGAACTCAGCCGGTAAATATTGTAGATACCACCACCAGTTTATTCAGCTTTCTTCAAGACAATAGAACTACCCCGGCAATCGGAGGACATATTCTACACCAGGGATGGCTTCAGGGAGACATCAATGTTTCCAGAATTTTGATGTCAAACAGCAGCGGAAGACTAAGTGCAGGCGTTACTCTTCAGATCATGAAAGGTTTATCAGCTGCATTTTTTCAGTTGCGTCAAGTTACTTTCCAGGAATTCACTAACCCGCCCGATACAGCATATGTATTTACCGGAGGAAGCGGTCGTTTCGGACTATCT
This sequence comes from Sediminibacterium sp., assembly GCA_036734525.1. Classification (GTDB taxonomy): domain Bacteria; phylum Bacteroidota; class Bacteroidia; order Chitinophagales; family Chitinophagaceae; genus Sediminibacterium. Next base: position 8,080 of record DAIMYK010000071.1, read on the forward strand.
TCCGTGTATGACCCTTCTATCAGCATCAATAATTTCAAAGATGTTATGAACCAATCGAAAACTTCCCTGGGGTTCAGTTGGGGAGCTGAATACATTCACTTTGAAGATGTAGAAGAAGAAGACGAGGAAAAAAAATTTCTCCGGTACGATTGGAAACTGGGAGTAAGTCTGATGGATC
>DAIMYK010000072.1:0-8231 GCA_036734525.1 Sediminibacterium sp.
ATATCCTGAATAAATTCTGCAGCTGAAAGTTTCTGCATCCCCTCCCATGTTTTTCTGATGGACCCATCGGGGTTCAATAAAACAGTCAGCGGAAAAATTCCTGTCCGATTATATTGTTCTGCCATTTTCTCATTGCGGATTTGCTGCTCTGCTGTTAATTTATTTTTTTTACTTCTCGGGAAATCAGCATTGACCAATACCAGGTTTTGATCTGACCACGCAATAAAATCAGGATGATTGAAAATATTTTTTTTCATTTGTATACAGGGAGCACACCAGTCAGAGCCTGAAAAATTCAGCAAAACAGTTTTGTTTTTTTCACTTGCCATTTTGATGGCTACATCCAAATCTGTTTCCCATTTAACCTGTGTCTGCCACCAAAACAGGGGAAGCACGAATAAAAGTTTTATCATAAATGACTTTTAGTTCAAAAGATCGCTGTAAACCTTATGATTGGAAATCCTTATAAAGATACTATTAATCCCGGGTGGTAAGATGGCTTCTTTCCGTTATATTTATTCAAATATTTCTCATGAGTGGTTTGCGCAGAACCCTGGGCTTGTCTTCAACCATCGCTATTGTGGCCGGAGGGATCATTGGCTCGGGGGTATTTATGAAGCCCGCACTCATGATGTCGCAGTTGGGTTCACCTGTCTGGTTACTGGAAGTATGGGCGGTAGCTGGCATCATCACCCTCTTCGGTGCTTTATCCAATGCTGAACTCGCAGCGCAGTTCCCTGAGACAGGTGGGCAATATGTCTTTTTCCGGAAGATGTACGGTGAGCAGTTTGCCTATCTCTATGGATGGGCGGCATTTGCCGTTTTCAATACAGCAGGGAATGCATCTGTGGCTTATGTGTGTGCTACTTATCTGGGATATTTTTTTCCGCTTCCCCACTTGTCTGATACCCTGGCACAATCTGTCGTCTGGCACATTCCCTTCATTGGTGATATTCTGCCACTAGACAATGCTGGCGTGAAATTATTGACCATCTTTCTTGTTCTGTTGCTTACCTGGCTGAACTATTACAGTCTGGGCAGAAGTGCGGCACTGCAGCGTTTACTGACCTGGATCAAGTTGCTTGCCATAGTTTTATTGGTGGTTGGCCTTTTCAGTTCTCCAAAAGGAACTTTTGGTCATTATTCGGAAAGGCTGGTGAGTCAACCTTCAGGATGGGCCGCGCTTGCTGCGTGGATGGCAGCCCTCTCCGGGGCATTCTGGGGCTATGATGGCTGGAACAACATCACTTTTATTGGAGGTGAAATAAAAAATCCAGGCCGGAATATTCCTCTTAGTTTGCTTGCCGGACTCCTCATTTGCATAATTGTATATGTATTATTGAATGCCTCCTTTGCCTATGTCTTATCACCGGAAACAATTGCCGGATCTTCCTGGGTAGCATCAGATGCGGCACTGGCAGCTGCTGGTAAAACTGGTGCGCTGGTCATCACTTTACTGGTTGTAATCTCTACTCTGGGCGCAGCCAATGGAAACATACTTTCAACGGCCCGTGTCACTTTTGCCTGGAGTGCATCACAGCATGCTTTTAGTTGGGCAGGGCGAGTACATCCCAGGTTTCATACCCCCGGCAATGCCCTCTGGCTCAATGGTGCATGGACCATAGTATTGATTATTTCCGGTTCTTTTGATATGCTCACTGATATGCTCATTTTCGTGAGCTGGTTTTTTTATGGCATGAGTGTTTTTGGGGTGATACTTCTTCGCCTGCGTCACCCCCACGAAGAACGAAGCTATCGGGTTCCCGGATATCCATGGGTGCCCTTGATTTTTGTAGTATTCACAGCCTCCTTTCTGGTCATTACACTGGTTACAGATGTTAGACAATATCTTTTGGGTGAAAGCCGGTTGATTCATTCTTTGCTGGGAATTGGTATTACCCTGGCCGGATTACCATTGTATTATCTGTCCAAAAAAAGAAAGGGTACCTGATTATTCCCTGCTAAACTTTATTTTCGCAGGAAACAAAGCATTGCATGGAAGCCGTATTACAGGCCATTGGTGAGGAGTTTACCACGATGAGTGGTAAGGTGCCCGAGCGCATTGAAAAAATACCCCAGAGTGGTGGTGACAGAATGTATTTCCGTTTGTATCATCAGGGAGGTACTACCATCGCTACCTACAGTGAAAACAAAAAGGAGACAGCTACCTTCCTCTATTTTACCCAACATTTTAAAAAGGCCGGATTGCCGGTACCGGAGATCTACGGTCAAAATGCCGATCAGACCATTTATTTTCAGCAGGACTTCGGACCTTACTCCTTGCTTCAAATGCTGGAAACAGAAGGGCACACAGATCATATCTTTCAACTTTTTCAGAAAAGTTTATCGCAATTGGCGAGGCTGCAGGTCTTAGGGGATCAGGGATTGGATTACGAACAATGCATCACTGCCAAGGTTTTTGGAAAACAGGCGATTTTAAGTGACCTGCTTTATTTCAAGTATTATTTTCTGGATACGCTTCAGGTTCCGTATGATAAACAGGCATTGCTCGATGATTTTGATGCCTTGAGTAATTACCTGACACACACCCATTATAAATTCTTCATGTTCAGGGATTTTCAGAGCAGGAACATTTATGTGTTGAACGATGAAGTCAATTTCATCGATTACCAGGGAGGAATGAAGGGGGCACCACAATATGATGTTGCATCTCTGCTCTGGCAGGCGAAGGCCGAGCTAAGTGATGAATGGAAAAGTAAATTGCTGGACTATTACATGGATTGTCTGGAGCCCTTGTTAGACCAACCCATCGATCGGCAAACTTTTGTCAGTCAATACAATGGATATGTACTGATTAGATTGCTGCAGGTTTTGGGTGCCTATGGTTTCAGGGGCTTGTTTGAGCGGAAGGCACACTTCCTGGCCAGCATTCCCCTGGCCATGCGAAACCTTCGCTTTTTTGTCATGAACAAACGCGTAGGAATAGTGACACCGGAATTCGACCGGCTCCTGCAAATATTGATTGCTCCTGAAATGATTGACCGATTTGAACCTATTCAGGCAAATGAAGATACCCCACTAAAAATTCAAATCAATAGTTTCAGTTACCGCCACCCGCTGCCGGAGGATGAATCAGGAATTGGAGGGGGTTTTGTATTTGACATGAGGGGTATCACCAATCCAGGCAGACTGGAGACCTATAGGTGCCAAACGGGGAAAGACAAACCTGTGATGGACTTCCTGGAGCAGCGGACACGCATGACCGAGTTCCTGAATAGTGTTTGGGATATCATTGATATTCAAGTAGAAGCATATCTTAAACGTGACTTCGCCCATTTACAAATTAATTTCGGTTGTACAGGCGGACAGCACCGTAGTGTTTATGCTGCAGAACAAACTGCCCGCCATCTTAGGAATAAATACAAGGTAAAAGTAGAGGTCCACCACCGGAACCAGGCAAGGTGGGTGAAGGAGTGATTAGTAAAAAAATTGTATATTGGAACGTCGAATTGAACTAATTTTTCTAGTATGAAAGCCATGGTATTTGCAGCCGGATTGGGAACACGATTAAAACCGTGGACCGACGAGCATCCCAAAGCTTTGGCGATGGTGAATGGGAAATCTTTGCTTCAGCGCAACATAGAGTACCTGCAATCAGCCGGTGTTACGGATGTAATCGTCAATGTGCATCATTTTGCCGATCAGATCATACAGGCGGTAGAAGAAAATAACGGTTGGGGATGTAAAGTGCAGATTTCCGATGAATCGGATGCCCTCCTGGATACCGGTGGCGGATTGCTGAAAGCAGCTGCGTTTTTTGAAGGTGAACCCTATTTCCTCGCCGTAAATGCAGATGTATTGACCGACCTTTCGCTCAAAAGATTCATCCAGCACCACCTCGATACAAATGCTCTGGCTACTTTGGCCATCACTGATCGGATGAGTAACCGCCATTTTCTTTTCGATGAAGAACAGTCGTTGGTAGGGTGGCGTCAGTTGGAACCTTTTAGTGAGAAAATCGTCAAGAGTTCACAGTTCCTCATTCCCAAAGCATTTAGTGGCTTGCATGTAATCAGTCCAGACATCTTCAGTAAGATTGGCCAGCAAGGAAAATTTTCGATTATCGATGTCTATCTCTCATTAGCCAATCATTTTCCCATCATAGGTTTTGATCATACAGGAAGCCGTTATTTAGATGTGGGTAAACCGGGAAGTTTACAAATGGCGAATGATTTCTTTCATTGATTCCCTGAAAGGGGTAACAGACCTGTTATTTAACTAAACATGCCAATTCCCCCACCTTTTCGTACCGTTGGTATAGTCGATGTTCAAATGGGTAAAGGTGTTAACTGGGTAGCTCCCTGCAATTTATATGGTTGTTCCATTGGTGAAGATTGTTTTATCGGACCCTTCGTTGAGATTCAGCGGGGAGCTGTCATCGGCAAAAGATGCCGTATTCAGTCCCATAGTTTTATCTGCGAAAAGGTCACCATTGGAGATGATTGTTTTATTGGACACGGAGTGATGTTCACCAATGATTTATTTCAGGGGGGAGGTCCCTCCGGTGATCCTGTTAATTGGAAGCCAACACTGGTAGGAAGTAGAGTCAGTATTGGCAGTAATTCCACCTTACTGCCTGTAACGATTGCAGATGGCACAGTGATTGGTGCCGGATCGGTAGTAACCAGAGATATTACAGAGCCGGGATATTATGCCGGTAATCCAGCGAGAAAACTGCGTTCCCTCGGATAAGATAATTCGCTTCCTGCCTCACACCCGGATATAAATTTTCCTTTTATCCAGTAAGTAAACGATCAACCAATAAAAGGCAATCATAGCAATGGCATAGAGGGTAGATCCTACCCGCTGATCTTCGGCAATCGATTTAAATACATTTTTATATAGCCAGGGTAAAGTTGAAGTATAAACCGGTTTTCCTTCAGCAGCCAGGTGGGCTGTCCATCTGTAAAGTGCGAGTACGCGGGGAAGGAAACCACTGAGCACAAAAATGAACAAAGGATTTTTTCCGAATACATTGAAAAATTTACTCCAACCAGGACGTTCACTGCTCCAGTCCAGAGAATACATCATGATACCCAGTACCAAAATGGCCAATCCCGAAGTATACATGACATAACTGCTTGTCCATATCTTTTTATTCACCGGGAAAACCATGTCCCAGCAATAACCAATCACCATCATCAAACAGCCTATGACCAATAATCTGGATAGCATTTCAAATGAGCTTCCCTTCTCGCGAATAAAGGCACCTGTCATGTAACCCAACATGACCTGAGCAATGGCGGGAATTGTGCTCGCCAATCCCTCCGGGTCAAAAGGAACACCATTCATTTTATACATGTGCGATTTTCCCAGGAGGGCTAAATCCCATTGGGTTCCGAACCAACCCGATTGGCTGTACGGATCTGCCGGATTGCCCAGCATAAAGCACATGCCCCAATATCCTAACAATAGAATGGCAGCTACTACAAATGCGCCTTTGGGTCGGGTGAAATAAATCAGCAGTGCAGCAAACAAGTAAGCGATGGCAATGCGCTGCAATACACCGAGTATTCTTACCTGGCTCCATGCTTTGGCCACCAACTGGTCGTGGTCCCATTTGATGAAAGGACTCCAATTCAGGAAGAGACCTATGGCAAAGATGAGCAGGGCTCTTTTACCCACTTTTGAAACTACATATCCTGTACTTTTTTGTTCCATGCCGGGCATCACGAATGCCAAAGCATTTCCTACGGCAAAGAGGAAGAAGGGGAATACCAGATCGGTAGGTGTGCATCCATGCCAATCTGCATGTGCCAGAGGGCCATAAATATGTGACCAGGAACCGGGATTGTTTACCAATATCATCAGGGCAACCGTAGCCCCCCTGAAAACATCGAGTGAGTAGAATCTTTGCTGCATGTGAACTATTTACAGTTGTAATTTAAGATGAATTGTTGAAATGCACTGGTGATAATCGGAACAGGCATAAAACTGCTATTTTTATTGTTTCTTTGCAGCGAAAATATAGATATGAGCAAGCGAATATTGATAACCGGCGGTGCCGGATTCATTGGTTCTCATGTAGTGCGCCTCTTTGTGCAGCAGTATCCTGCCTATCAAATCGTTAACCTCGATTGCCTGACCTATGCAGGTAATTTGGCCAATCTCAAAGACATCGAGCAGTCGCCCAATTATTTTTTTGAAAAAGTGAACATTTTGGATGTGCCCGCAATTGAAGGGGTATTCAAAAAGCATGATATAACAGATGTACTCCACCTGGCAGCAGAATCGCATGTGGATCGTTCAATAGTGTCTCCGCTGGACTTTGTTTATACCAATGTAATTGGTACCGTGAATTTGCTGAATGCGGCTAAATCTTATTGGAAAGAAAATCTTTCAGCACACCGTTTTTATCATATTTCAACTGATGAGGTTTATGGAACCCTGGGTGACACCGGGCTTTTTACAGAGCAGACACCTTATGCTCCTAATTCGCCCTATTCAGCCAGCAAAGCCTCATCTGATCATTTTGTGCGGGCATACCATGAGACCTATCATTTACCGGTTGTCATTTCCAATTGTTCCAATAATTATGGACCGTATCATTTCCCGGAGAAATTGATTCCCTTGTTCATCAACAATATCATACATCAAAAGCCATTACCGGTATATGGGGATGGAAAAAATACCCGTGACTGGCTGTATGTAATTGATCATGCAAGAGCCATAGATGTGGTTTTTCATCAGGGAAAAACCGGGGAGACCTATAACATAGGTGGTTTTAATGAGTGGAAAAATATAGATCTGTTTCAACTCTTGTGTCGCCTGATGGATGAAAAACTTGGGCGCGATCCGGGTACATCAGCTCAATTGATTACCTATGTAAAAGACAGGCCCGGACACGACCTTCGATATGCCATTGATGCTACCAAGATCAATCGGGAACTGGGATGGCAGCCATCTGTTACTTTTGAGGAAGGATTGAGCAGAACCATCGATTGGTACCTCGGGAACAAGGAATGGTTAGAGCAAGTGACATCAGGCGATTATCAGCATTATTACGAGAAGATGTACCATCAATCATAATTCTTTCCAATGCAGGTAGAGAAGACACCATTGGCCGGCTGCTTTGTTATTCACGATCAACGACTGAATGACGGAAGAGGCTATTTCTTTGAAAGCTATAACAAAAAGCACTTTACTGAAAAAACAGGAATTGAGGTCGATTTTGTGCAGGACAATCAGTCTTCTTCACAAAGGGGGGTGATACGGGGGTTGCATTATCAGTTGGGAGGACATGCTCAGGCCAAGCTGGTTCGGGTGATGCAGGGAAGTGTTCTGGATGTGGCGGTTGATCTTCGAAAAGATTCCCCAAGCTTCGGCCAATCATTTAGTATTGTTTTATCGGAAGACAGCGGAACACAGCTTTTTATTCCTCGTGGGTTTGCTCATGGGTGTGAGGTTTTGAGTGAACAGGCTGTTTTCTTTTACAAGTGTGATAATTATTATAATAAGACTTCTGAAGGAGGAATCTTTTATAATGATCCGGTACTGGCCATCAGTTGGCATACCCCCGTGGAACAGCGCGTGTTATCAGAAAAAGACCGTCAATTGCCTATGTTGCAGGAGGTAGTGAACACGCTTAACTTCGCATAGCACATACTCTTAAATAAACAATCCCCCGTATGAAAGGAATTATTTTGGCAGGAGGTTCCGGTACCCGTTTGTATCCCATCACCAAAGGGATCAGCAAGCAACTAATGCCGATTTACGATAAGCCTATGATTTATTATCCCTTATCAGTATTGATGCTGGCAGGGATCCGGGAAGTTTTGATTATCACTACACCTGAGGATAGCAGCCAGTTTCAGCGGTTGTTGGGAGATGGTGCGGAGTTGGGATGTCAATTTTCGTATGCAGTGCAGGAAAAGCCAAATGGTCTTGCCCTGGCTTTTGTGATCGGAGAGACATTCATTGGAAATGATAAAGTGGCTTTGATCTTGGGAGACAATATTTTCTATGGTGCCGGTTTCAGCAAACTGGTCCAGTCATTCAATGATGTAGAAGGAGCAGCTGTGTTTGCTTATGAAGTGAATGATCCGGAGCGGTATGGGGTAGTGACTTTTGATGAGCAGCAGCGGGCTATTTCCATTGAGGAAAAACCTGCAAAGCCTTCTACTAATTATGCGGTGCCGGGACTATACTTTTACGATAATTCGGTGGTAGGAATCGCTTAAAATATACAGCCTTCTCCCCGCGGAGAGTAT
>DAIMYK010000073.1:0-4308 GCA_036734525.1 Sediminibacterium sp.
CGGATAGAGATAGCCCCAGTTGACCTCGCGAAGGTATTGCAGGTTCTTGGAGGCCTGACGATATACCACCAGTTCTAAAATGGCGCCCGGTTGAAAACAGGCTGCCTTCCCTTCCGATTTTCCTGAACTTTTCCTTGCCCCTTTGACAAGGTAATTTTGCAACCCAAAATGGGAAGTGTAAATCGAGCTGATAAGACTGGAATCACCATACCGTGTCGTACGAAAAACAATACCGCGCGTTGCCTGAATCATACGATGGTTTGACAATGAATTCCGAAAAAAGCAAATACTACAAGAACATTCTATTTGCAGACAGCTCAGACGACTCCTGTAAACTGTTGCAGGAATCGCACATCATTTTGAGAATAAAGGCGCAGATCGTTGATCTGGTATTTTAACTGGGTGATGCGTTCTATTCCCATTCCGAATGCAAATCCGGTATATTTATTCGGGTCGATGGAAAAGTTTTCCAAAACACGCGGATGCACCATACCACTTCCCAATATCTCCACCCATCCCGAATGCTTACAAACACTACATCCCTTCCCTTCACAAATCAAGCAGCTGATATCCATTTCAGCACTGGGCTCGGTGAAAGGAAAATAGCTGGGGCGAAACCGAACTTTCACATTTTTGCCCAACATCTCCTGAACAAAGAAATAGAGGGTTTGCTTGAGGTCTGCAAAACTCACGTGCTCATCAATGTATAATCCTTCCACCTGATGAAAAAAACAATGTGCCCGTGCGCTGATGGTTTCATTGCGATATACCCGACCCGGACATATCACCCGAATGGGTGGTTGTTGTTGTTCCATTACCCTCGCCTGAACACTGCTGGTATGTGTACGCAATAACCAGGCAGGTTCCTGTTGAATATAAAAGGTGTCCTGCATGTCGCGGGCCGGATGATCTTCGGGTAAATTCATGGCGCCGAAGTTGTGCCAATCATCCTCAATTTCCGGACCCTCGGCAACTGCAAACCCAAGACGACGAAAGATGGCTACTATTTCATTTCTTACCAGACTCAGGGGGTGTCGGGTACCGACAGGTAAGGGGGTACCGGGCAAAGTGCGGTCCATCGAATTGACCCCGGCAACAACTGTCGGTTGCTGACTCTCTTTCAATGACTCCCATTGTTGTTCTGCCAATACCTTTAATTCATTCAGGTGCTGACCCATTGCCTTGCGCTGATCAGGTGATACATTTTTCAGTTCCCCCATCAGTGCCTTAATCTGTCCCTTCGTACCCAGGAATCGTATCCTGAAAACCTCTGCCGAATCGGGTTGGCCGGCATCAAATTGGGAGATCTCTTTTTTACAGGCTTCTATCTGTTGTAACAATACATCCATCCGGTAAAGATAAAACGCAAGTTTCAAATGGTGAAAAGATGCTGATTAACAGCTTATTATACTGCTTATACCGGTCTTTGTTCATCCCCCGATAAAATTGTATCTTTGCAGACACTAGTTTTTAGATTGATGGATTACAATACCCAGCGGCCCGGACTTGATTTGAAAGAATATGGCCGTCATGTTCAGAAAATGGTTGAATTCCTTTTGACCATTGAAGACCGTGAGAAAAGACAACAACAGGCACAATATGTCATTGAATTGATGGGATTCCTGAATCCTCAGTTGAAGACAATTGAAGACTACCGCCATAAATTGTGGGACCACCTTTTTTTCATCAGCGACTTTGCGCTCGATGTTGATAGTCCTTATCCCAAACCCTCCCGGGAAACCTACCATCAAAAGCCCGATCCTCTTCCTTACCCCAAACGCCACCCCAAATATGCACACCTGGGGCGTAACCTGGAGGTAGTAATACAAAAAGCATTGCAGCAGGAAGACCCGGAAAAGAAAGCGGGATTTGCACATGCTATTGCCTATTACATGAAGTTGGCATACAGCAACTGGCACAAAGAGCTGGTGCATGATGATACTATCCGTGCGGAACTTAACAACATAACGGGAGGTCAACTCGAATTCAGCAATACCCCCTTCATTAAACACCGCAACCAAAATTTTGAGCGCGACGACTTCCCCCGTGGTGGTGGAAGATGGCAAAACAAGAAAAATTTTGGAGGTCGCGGGGGCGGAAGAAACAACCGACCCGGTGGAGGCAGAGGTAACCAGGGTGGTCCTCGTGGTAACCGCAACGACGGCAGAGGAAATCAATACAACCGGTACTAAGTTTTTGATATTAGCCGATACCTTACCGGATTTATACATTCCCATTTCTATGAACTGAGTTTCGCTTGTCTGCAGATATGTATTTCCGTCGGTAACCCTGTTTCATTTGCGTGAGCAAACTACCGGTAAATGCACAATTAATTGTTTCTTTGCTGAAAGTCCGAATATGGGCAATTCTCCTTCACCGATTATCATCATTACTGCTCCTTCCGGTGCGGGGAAAACCTCGATCACCCGATATCTCTTGCAGAAGTATCCCTACCTGGCGTTCTCCATCTCTGCTGCCACCCGACAACCGCGCGGAAATGAAAGGGATGGGGTGGATTATTATTTCATCGGTGAGGAAGATTTCAAAAAGAGAATTGCTGCCAATGAATTTGTAGAGTGGGAAATGGTTTATCAGGGTAAATACTATGGTACCCTGCACAGTGAACTTAACCGGATCTGGCAACAACAGCAAGTACCGCTGCTTGATATCGACGTGAAAGGTGCCATACATGTGCAGCAACAATATCCGGAACAGTGTTTCTCCTTATTCATCGAGCCACCCTCACTCGATGAATTGAAAAAAAGATTGCTGTCAAGGGGTACAGAAAATGCAGAGAGCCTGGAGGTAAGGATAGGCAAAGCAGCTTTTGAAATTTCTTTTAAAAATTATTTCGATCAGGTTATTGTGAATGACCGGTTGGAAGATGCCTGCGCGGCAGCAGACAAGGCCATCGGAGATTTTTTGCGATCCAAACAATTCCCTCCTCATTCCATTAATTCCTGAATCACTGATACTAACCTGCATATTATTTCCTACACTCAATAAAAAACAAACCATACTATGTCATTCAAGAACAAAACCATTTTTATCACCGGTGCCAGTCGGGGTATCGGCAAGGCCATGGCCCTGAAGTTGGCTGCGGAAGGAGCACAGATCGTTATCGGCGCCAAAAGTGTTGAGGAAGATCCCCGGTTGGGCGGAACAATTTACAGTGCCGCACAGGAAGTGGAAGCAGCGGGTGGTAAAGCACTGGCGATACAACTGGATATTCGCTATGAAGATCAGATACAGGCTGCCATGGAAAAAGCGGCTGCTCATTTTGGAGGCATTGATGTCGTTATCAACAACGCATCCGCCATACAACTGACTCCAACAGATAAAACCGAAAGTAAGCGCTTCGATTTGATGCATGACATCAACGTTCGGGGAACCTTTCTGATGGTCAAGCATGCGCTGCCTTTTTTGCGCAAGGGCAACAATCCTCACATTCTCACTTTGTCTCCTCCCATCAATCTTGATCCCAAATGGCTGGCAGGGCATGTTGCCTATACAGTTTCCAAATACAGCATGAGTATGATGGCGCTGGGATGGGCAGCTGAATTCAAATCAGATGGTATTGCCTCCAATGCTCTATGGCCACGCACTACAATCGATACGGCAGCGGTTCGCAACTTGTTGGGCGGACAAGCATTGGCAAACATGAGCCGCACACCAGATATCATTGCAGATGCAGCACATTATATTTTAAGCCAGCCTTCGGCGGAATGTACCGGCAATACTTTCATTGATGAAGAGGTACTGGCAAAAGCCGGTATCACCGATCTGGAAAAATATTCCGTTGTACCGGGTGCAACTTTGTATAAAGACTTGTTTGTTTAATCCCCTACTTGCAATGCTACAAAAACTTATTTTCGGAGTCGGTCTCCTTCTGACACAAGGAGTAATAGTTCCGGTATTGGGGCAAAATGTTGCCACCATGAAAAAAGCAACACTGCAACAATTAGATGCACGACAACCGGAATATGAAACAATCGCCAAAAACATTTGGGAGTTCGCTGAAGTTGGATACAAGGAAAAAAAGAGCAGTGCCCTTTTACAGGAAATTTTGCGGAAAGAAGGCTTTCAAATTGAATCGGGGGTTGCTGGCATGCCTACGGCATTCATTGCTTCTTATGGCAGTGGGTCACCTGTAATAGCCTTACTCGCCGAATATGATGCGCTTCCTGGATTGGCCCAGCAGGCAGTTCCAGAAAAAAAATCTATTGCTGGTCAGGATGCTGGTCACGGCTGCGGACATAATTTGTTCGGAACGGCTTCAGCAGCAGCTGCTATTTCCCTAAAGCAATG
>DAIMYK010000073.1:4318-8212 GCA_036734525.1 Sediminibacterium sp.
CACTTCTGGGCAGCTATAAGGTACCATGCGGGTTTATGGCTGCCCCGCTGAAGAAGGGGGAAGGGGCAAGGTTTACCTAGTTAGGGATGGATATTTTAAAGATGTGGATGTTGCACTTCACTGGCATCCTAAGGATAAAAATTTTGTCACCATGGGAACCAGGCTGGCGAATACTTCCGCAAAATTCAGGTTTTATGGAACTGCAGCCCACGCCTCGATGGCTCCGGAAAGAGGCAGGTCTGCATTGGATGGGGTGGAAGCAATGGACTATATGGTGAACATGATGCGCGAACATGTTCCGCAGGAAACACGCATACATTATGTGATCACACAGGGGGGCAAAGCACCAAATGTGGTTCCGGATTTTGCTGAGGTATTTTATTATGTTAGACACCCAAAAAGAGAGCAGGTGCAATCTATTTTTGAAAGACTGGTTAAAACAGCCGAAGGTGCTGCCAAGGGTACTGAAACCCGTATGGAATATGAAATTATTGGTGGAACACACGATCTTTTGATCAATAAATCTCTAGCAAAGGTGATGCAGAAAAATCTGGAAATGACCGGTGGTGTAATCTACTCCGCTGAAGAAACTGCATTCGCAAATAAGTTAGCTACTTCTCTTACCAATCCTCCACCGGCTGCTACTGCTACCGAAGTTGCGCCTCTTCCCAATGAAATTGGCTCCGGAGCAGGGGAAGGTAGTACTGATGTGGGTGATGTTAGTTATGCAGTTCCCACGGTAGGTCTGGAAACAGCTACCTGGGTTCCCGGTGTGGTAGCACATAGTTGGCAGGCAGTTGCCTGCAATGCTACCGGCATTGGCTACAAGGGCATGCTGATAGCTGCTAAAACGATGGCACTCACTGCCATTGATTTATTCAGCAATGCTGCCTTCATCCAAGAAGCAAAGGATGAACACCGCAAACAAATTGGCAACTATAAATACAAGGCATTACTCGGCAACCGCCCGCCTGCATTGAATTATCGTGATTGATATATCGAATTTTCTACCGCACTAAAAAAGGATGGTTATTGCCATCCTTTTTTAATTGTACTGCACTATACAAATATATCTTTAGTCCATTTTCTCGGGCCGCATTTGCGGAAAAAGCAACACATCTTGTATGGATGGCTGATTGAGCATCATCATGCACAGACGATCAATTCCAATACCAATCCCGGAAGTAGGAGGCATGCCGTATTCCAGTGCCCGCAGAAAATCGTGGTCGATGAACATCGCTTCATCATCGCCCCTTTCCATCAACTTCATCTGCTCTTCAAATCTTTCCCGCTGATCGATGGGATCATTCAATTCTGAATAGGCGTTTGCAAGCTCTTTTCCATTCACCATCAGCTCAAAACGCTCTACAAGTCCTGCCTTGGAACGATGTTTTTTGGTGAGCGGACTCATCTCTACCGGATAATCGATGATAAATGTAGGTTGTATGAAAGTGTGTTCAGAAGTTGCGCTGAACAATTCATCGATGAGTTTTCCCTTACCAATCTTGGGATCTACGGAAATATTCAACTGTCTGCAAACATCCCGCAACTGCTGTTCCTCCATACCAGACACGTCAATGCCCGTATTTTGTTGTATGGCATCATAGATGCTGATGCGGGGAAAGGGTGCTTTGAAATGAATAACCTTATCACCCAATACCACATCGGTGGTGCCATGAAGTGTAAGAGCAACTGTCTCAAAGAGTTGTTCTGTAATCTCCATCATCCAGATATAATCTTTATAGGCAGTGTACCATTCTAACACGGTGAATTCCGGATTGTGGGTGCGGTCCATTCCCTCATTGCGAAAGTTGCGGCTGAACTCATATACCCAGTCAAAGCCACCCACTATGAGTCTCTTCAAATACAATTCGTTGGCAATGCGCAGATAAAATGGAATATCAAGTGCATTGTGGTGCGTAATGAACGGCCTGGCAGCCGCACCTCCCGGAATAGATTGTAACACCGGGGTATCCACTTCAATGGCTCCGCGTTCATTTAGGAATTGACGGATGGTATTCACCAGCCGCGTACGCTGAACGAAAGTTTCCCGAACGGCCGGATTGATAACACGGTCGGCATACCGCTGTCAGTACCTGAATTCCGGATCGGTCACAGCATCGTGCACCTGCCCATCCTCATCTCTTTTCACCACCGGAAGAGGTTTCAGCGACTTGGAAAGTAGGGTGATGGTTTGCACATGAACAGATGTTTCACCTGTTTTGGTAACAAAGGCGAATCCTGTTACTCCAATAATATCACCCAGGTCTAGACCATGTTTCACCAATACATCCCAGAGGGTGTAATCGTTCTCCGGACAAATATCATCGCGCTTGACATATAACTGTATAATTCCCTGGCTGTCCTGAATTTTCAAAAAGAACACCTTTCCTTTGTCGTTGATGCTCATGATCCTTCCGGCAAGACAAAGTGAAGTGAACTGGTCCTTGGTCTCCTCTGTATATTGACTCTTGATATCCTGAGAATAATGGGTAACGGGATACAAAGAAGCGGGATAGGGATCGATACCGGCAGTTCTAAGTTTCACCAATTTTTCACGGCGAATAAGTTCCTGTTCTGACAAATGCAATTGACTCATAACCTCGTTTAACAATGTGTCGCAAAGATACGGGGCTGAAAAGAAACAGCGTACAATAGCTTGAGAGGATAGCACAAGCGATTGCTGAAGTTCAATTTTCAGATGAAAACAATTGCCGACGAATCGTATTGCCGGAAATCTCCAGCAATTGCCCCGGCTGCAGGTTGCCCAGGGTCAATGACCCGATGGAAAAACGTACCAGGCGCAAGGTAGGAAAGCCAACCGCTGCCGTCATCTTTCTAACCTGCCGGTTTTTCCCTTCTGTCAATGTTATAGCAACCCAGGAATCGGGAATATTCTTTCGAAAGCGGATAGGTGGAATCCTCTCAGGTAAATCAGGTGCAGGATTTATTATTCTTATGATGGCAGGACGGGTAGTGTACTTTTCTGTTCCGATACGAATGGATACACCGCTGCTAAGTTGCTGTACTGCCGCTTCCGTAATCCTTCCTTCTACCTGCACCAGATAAGTTCGCGGGTGACTGTAATCGGGATGCAATAATTGTTGATTCAGGGAACGATCATTCGTCAACAACAACAATCCTTCGCTGTCATAATCCAATCTGCCCACCGGATAAACATCACGTGGCACACGAATACAATCAGCTAAAGTTTTCTTTCCATCATCCGATGTGAATGAGGAAAGCACTTGAAAAGGTTTATAAAAAAGATAGTAACGTAACATAAAACAAAAGTCCCGCAGAAGCGAGACTTTGTATATGGATGGGTTAGTAAGTACAGGGAAATATAATTTCCCCATACAATATTATTAAACGTTTCTACTCCATCAAAAATTTTTTTGAACAATTTTATTAACATTTTTATTTGAATTGTGGATTATGGAAAACTCAGGAAGATAATTATTGCCATCATCTTCCTGTGAAATTGTATGCACAAAGATGAAATCAAAAAAACATAAATCAATGAAAGCATTGACTGCAAAGGGTTTCAGCAGATGATTATCACGCATGCTCTCCTGATGAATTTATTTTTTACTGAAAAATAATGGCATTCACAGAGCGAAAAAAAGTGCTGCCAGGATGAAAAAAAAATATTGCAACGAGGGCTCCAACTACGCTGTAACTTTGATTTTTAAACCAAAAAGGTACCATTATGAAGTTTCCAGCACCTGTAACGACTGAGTGGATGGCTAATTTTATTAACGCATCAATGCAGGGTGAATCCAATCAATTGATAACCGGCATCAATGAAATTCATGTAGTTGAGCCGGGTGACATGGTATTTGTTGATCATCCAAAATATTATGAGAAATGTCTGAACAGTGCTGCTGATTT
>DAIMYK010000074.1:0-8179 GCA_036734525.1 Sediminibacterium sp.
GGTTAATGAATTTAAATTAAAACATAAACGACAGGCATTGAAATAAAGGCGACAACTCAAGCGTGACGAACGAACTGCATTGCGCCTGTTAAAGGCCGGAGAACCAACACAGTTAAGTGGTCTTGAGCGCACGGCAGGCAGACTGCTTACGATGGTCAAAAATGTCTCTGTTACCTATTCCGAAAATTATCGAAGCCGGGTGCCGGGATACATGGATAGTGTTAAAGCGCTTGGCCAAAACTGGAGCAGCATGGCACCGGGCCTGGATTACGTATTCGGCAAACAACCCGATACAGGTTGGTTGAATAGAAAGGGACAGGCCGGATTACTTACTAGAGATTCAACTTTTAACTTGTTGTTCCGCCAGAATCTGGAACAGCGACTGGGACTGAATGCATTGGTGGAACCGGTAAGAGACCTGCGAATAGAAGTAAGTTTGGAAAAATCCTTCTCCAAAGAATACTCAGAACTCTTCAAGGATACTACAGGGCGGGCAGGACACAGTCACCTGGGTGCACTGGCTAGTGGTGGATTTAGTATTTCCTACATCAGTTTTGGAACCCTATTCGATTCATATAATCCCAATGAAATTTCTGCCACTTTCAAAAAGTTTCAAGAGTACAGGCAAGTTATTTCCGCCAGGGTGGCGGAAGGGAATCCTTATTGGAAGGCACTGGCTCCCGGACAACAGTTCACACCGGATGGTTTTGCTAAAGGATACGGCAGGTATTCACAGGATGTATTGTTACCTGCTTTCATCGCTGCATATAATGGGTCAGATCCATCTAAGATTCCGTTGATACGCCAATCCAATCCCAATATTAAAGCCAATCCCTTTGGAGGGTATTTGCCCCGACCGAACTGGAGACTCACTTATTTCGGACTAACCAAAATTCCAGGTGTTGCAAAACTCTTCAGCAATGTAAGTCTTACTCATAGCTATAATGGCAACTTGAGCATGAACAGTTACAACAGTGCCCTGTTGTACCGTGATCCATTGCGCTATGATGCCCCCGGATTCATTGATACGGTGAGTGGTAACTTCATACCCTTCTTCCTGGTTCCTAATATTTCGATGAGAGAGAATTTTGAACCATTGATCGGAATCGATCTTACCACGAATAGCCAGATGAACATGCGCTTTGAATATAAGAAGAGCAGACAATTGAGCTTGAGTCTCATCGATTATCAGTTGAGTGAAACACGAAGTACTGAATGGACTTTCGGTTTTTCCTGGCGCAAGCAGGGGCTGAAATTGCCCTTTGCACTGCCTTTCAGTAAGGGGGTAAAACGACTGGAGAATGATATTAATTTCAGGGTTGACCTGGCCATGCGTGACATGGCAATGAGCAACAGTCGCCTGGATCAATCGAATGCCTATGGTACCGGCGGACAGAAAGAAATTACCATACAGCCTTCGATCGATTATGTAGTCAACAGAAGAGTAAGTTTAAAATTCTTCTTTGACCAGCGAAGGGTTACTCCTTATATTTCTACCTCTGCACCCATCACCAACACCCGTGCCGGGGTTAATGTGAGAATCTCTCTCTCGCAATAGGCAACGATTTAATTACTGCGAAAAGCCCATTTGATCATTTCCTTCCAGGTCACTTTTTTTCCGTACAGTAGAATGCCAGTCCGGTAGATTTTTCCTGCTACCCAGGTGGTGCCCAGAAAAGTAACGATCAACAAAGCCATACTAATCAATAGCTGTATTACTGTTACTCCATCCGGAATACCATGAGCTACTCTTGCCATCATAACAATGGGTGAAGTAAAGGGGAAAAGACTGCCGAAAACTGCCATACTGCTATTGGGATCATTCACTGCATTGGTCATGATAACAAAGGCGAAGATGATGGGCATCATAATCGGGAAGAGAAGCGTTTGCGCATCTTGAGGGTCTTCATTTACTGCGCTACCAACGGCTGCGAATAGAGCGGAATACACCAGATATCCCCCCAGGAAATAAAATAAAAAGCAACCGATGATAAGACCTAAGTTGATGGGTTGCAGATCTGACATCAATCCGTTGAAGGCACCACTGATTTTCATGTTTTCAACTGCCTGAGTTGCCTGTCCTGCTCCCGGACCCATATTGGGAGCGGATTGCAGGGAATCACCAATTTCAGGAAAAATCAGCGGCAACGCCATTTGAATGCCAAAAATCAGCAAGACCCAAATGAGAAACTGGACCAGTCCAACAGCACCAATACCGGTAATCTTTCCCATCATGAGTTGGAATGGTTTTACACTGCTGACAATAACTTCCGCTATGCGGCTAACCTTTTCTTCCATCACACCCCTCATCACCATGGTACCGTAAACAAATAAAATGATGTAGATCAGGAATCCCGACAACATACCAACTCCATAACTGATTCCTGCCTTTGCGCCGGTCTCTTTTTTCCCGGCTGCAGAGGTGAAGCGAATGGGGTCATCTTTTTTGCGTATACTATCTATGGCTGCTTTGCTAAGATTCATTTGTAACCATCTCTTTTCTTCTAGTACACTACTGATAAGGTCTTCCACTTTATCACGTGTCATGAACCCCATGGCTTTGGCTGAACGGAATTCCATGGAATCAGTTCCATTCAGCGTGAAAGCAGCGGGAACATAGAGATAAGCATCGTATGATTTATTATCCAGTTGCTTGCGGAGGGTGGCAGTATCAGCTTTCACCAGCTTGAATTCAAGATCGTCTTTCTTTCCCGGAACTTTTCCTTCGAAAATGTTAGCTTCATCCGACAAGGCAATTACATATGTGTCGGTGGATTTGAACTGAAAAAAGATAAGGGCAGCATAGAAGACTGCAATGAGCAGGGGCACACCAATGGTGGTCAGTAAAAAAGTTTTTTTCTGCACACGGGTAAGAAATTCTCTCCGGGCGACCAATAAAGTTTTGTTCATATTAATACAGTTGACAAATGAGGTAAGATTTTAGGAAGCATTGTTTTGAAATGCTCTGGCAGCGGCATGAGTTCCTTCCACCAGGCGGATGAAGATTTCGTTCAGCGAAGGCAAAATTTCATGAAATGCTTCGATGCTTTGTTTTTGTGAAATAAAATGCGAGAGAATATCATTGCTGGCGGCTCCTGGTTGAATACATACCGTGAGCTCGCGCTCTTTTTGGTCTACAACAGTGAATGCATCTGAAATTGGATTATTGACTGTTTCAGACAGGCGGATATAATATTTATTTTCCTTGAATTGTTGTTTCACGTCCTGAACACTGCCATCGAGCATTTTAGCTCCAAGATTTACCAATACAATGTGGTCACAGATTTCTTCTACCTGTTCCATGCGGTGCGTACTGAAAACAATGGTACTGCCTTTTTTGGCCAGACCAAAAATTTCATCTTTGATGAGATTAGCATTCAATGGGTCAAGTCCGCTGAATGGTTCATCGAGTATGATCAGCTTTGGTTCATGTAAAACGGTTACAACAAATTGAAGCTTCTGGCTCATGCCCTTGCTCAGGTCTTCTACTTTCTTGTTCCACCAGGTTTGCATGTCTAGTTTTTCAAACCAATACTTGATTTTTTGCATGGCATCCTGCCGGCTGAGCCCTTTCAGCTGGGCCAGATAGAGCACCTGTTCCCCAATTTTCATCTTCTTATAAAGACCTCTTTCTTCAGGCATATAACCGATCAGGTTAACGTCTGTGAGGGGGTCAAATTTTTTGCCATCAAAGAGAATCTGTCCTTCATCCGGATAGATAATTCCGGTTATCATACGCAATAGGGTAGTCTTACCGGCTCCATTCGGACCCAATAAGCCGAAGATACTTCCTTCCCCTACGGAGAAGCTGATGTCATCAACTGCTTTTTGTCCGGAGTATTGTTTTTTCAGGTGTTGTAATTCCAACAGTGATTTTGTCATATTGTGAAACATTATAGGTGTAAATGTAAAGGAAAAATGAAGGCTATCATATCGATTTTGATGAGATTAGTAGCAATAATGAGAAGTAAATGACAGTCCGCTTTCTTTTTTTTATTTTTACACCTTAATTCCATCTACATGCACCGTCAGCCGTCCCTTTTCCGCTCTCTTTTTCTGGTTATGTTACTAATTCTTACAGGAAGTTGGGGATTTCTGGTACACCGAACAATCAGTTATCTTTTTAAGAATCGCCCGAAGCCATGGCTCCTTTTTTTTACTAGATCAGGTATTACCTCGTTTACAAATCACCACGTCCCGATCTGAGGAGAAATACCGATCCCGGTGAAGCGCCTCGACATTTTATTGATCTTGAGATGTATGGCAATTCTATTCCCACAAAGTGGGAAGATGCTGTTTCCAGGTATGGTTGGGACAGTTTGCAGAAAGCCGGATTTGTTCCCTGGCACTTTGAATGGGTAATGCAACGGCTGACCATGGCTTTTCGGTCAGGGCAGAAAGACAGTATTTTATTTTATGCGGCAGATTTGGGACATTATATATCAGATGCGGTAGTCCCTTTACATACCACCGAAAACTATGACGGACAACTCACCAATCAGAAGGGACTGCATAGTTTATGGGAATCGATGGTTCCGGAACTGGAATTGGCGAATTATCAATTGTCATCTTCTCATAAGGCCGTTTATCTCAAACAGCCCGGCAAGACCATCTGGAAGTCTATTCGTGCGGCACACCAGTTGGTGCCGGATTTGTTACAAAAAGAGCGGGAGGTGTCGGCAAAGTTTACTTCTGAACAGAAGTACAGGGTGCAGATGAGGAATGGAAAAGAGTTCAGATCCTACACTTCCGGATTTGCAAAGGCCTATGCGGCCAGTCTGGGGAATACCGTGAATCAACAACTCTTGGTGGCAACAGATTTGCTGGCGGACTGTTGGTATACTTGCTGGGTCAATGCGGGTAAGCCAGATCTTACCGGAATAACGGGCAATTGGAGTGAGGGTGAGCAAAAGCAATACCTCCGTGAATTGCTTTTTTTTACAAATAATCAGTTGCTACAGAACAATGCCCTGATGGCAAGATCTCCCCAGTATCAGTCCGGCGGTAATAATTAAGCTTTTATGCAATTATAACCGGGTGAAATAGAGTATTTATACCTAATTTATTGCCCATGATTTTGCCTAATTTGCTGGTAGAATCTTATCAAGAGCATGGGCGCACCAATCTATCTTTACCACTTCATTGAATTGCTTTGTACGGCATTGGCCATTGTATATCATCGTCATTTGATGAGGCGCAAGTTGGGTTTGCTCCTGCCTTTTTTGCTTTTTATTACCATGGCCGAATATGTGGCCATTTTGCAGCGCAATGTTTACCATACCAGTACCTATGGCACTAACTATCTGATTATGCTGGTAGAATGGTTGTTGTACAATTTTCTTTTTCATCGGTTTACTCAACATGCAGGGTATAAAAAATATCTCCGACTTTGTGTGCCGCTGGTTGTGGTATGTATTGCGGTTGGCTATTTTTTGTTCCCCAACCAATACCAGGTGTTCTTTTATTGTATTATTTTGGTCGGCTTTTTTCTGTCTGTATCTGCGCTGTTTTATATGTATGTGCGCTTTGTAGAAGATGAGAAAACCGACCTAATGGAAGACCCTGTCGGCTGGGTGGCTCTGGGAGTTGTGGTCTTTTTTTCCGGTGTCAGCATAGTTTTCTCTTTGTATGAATTCATCAGGTTGAGGCAGGTCAATTTATGGGGAGAACCTATTTATACCCTGGTGCCTCGTTTACTATCCATTTTTTTATATAGCTGTATATCCATTGCCATCATACAATGCAGGAAAACTACTCCATCATTATCGGCATCCTGATAGCGACAGCATTTGTTTCGCTGTTTGCTTTCATGCTATTGCTCTTACTGCTTCACTATAGCAGGAAAAAGCAACGGCTGATCTATGAACGGGAGTTGATGGAAGAAAAATACAGAAGAGAACTGGAGCAGGTGGAGCGGGAAGTACAGGAACATACTTTTCAAATGATTGCGCAGGACATCCATGATAATGTGGGGCAACAATTGAGTCTGGTCAAACTGAACCTTAGCATTTTATCAATGGAGCAGGGTCACCTGACACCGTTGAAGGAAATACGCGACCAGGTCGCGGAAGCCATTCATCAACTTCGTCAGATCAGCATGGGTTATCAGGGAGATAAAATATTGGAAAACGGATTATCCTCCGGTATTGATTTTTTGGTGGAGCAAATGCAAAAGACAGGTAAATATCAGGTGCAGTTTGAAGGAAGAGGAGTAAGCATGCCTATCAATCCGAATCATGCATTGTTTATCTACCGCATATTTCAGGAAGCCATACAGAACATAATCAGGCATGCGGAAGCTTCCCAAGTAATCATTGAATTATCAGAGACCGAGTACTCGTATTGCCTCCGGGTGATTGACAATGGGAGAGGTTTTGATCAGGCAATTGCCGGAAGGAAGAATGGATTAGGATTAAGAAGCATGGCTCAAAGGGCAATGCTGATAGGTGCAGAAATAGATACAGTAACAGCCCCCGGCCAGGGAACAACTATAACATTGAAGTATAAAAAAATATCCGATGATAACATTGGCATTGGTAGATGATCATACCATGCTGCGCAAGAGCATGGCTGCCTTATTGCAGCTGATGGGGGGCTTTGAAGTGGTCTTTCAGGCATCCAACGGAAAAGATTTAATCGCATACCTGGAGCACCACCAATGGCCTGATCTGGTGTTGATGGATGTTTCCATGCCCGTAATGAGTGGACCGGAAACTACCCGATGGTTGCGCGAACACTATCCTGAAATCAGGGTGGTGGCTCTTAGTATGGTTCGCAGTGAAAATACCATCATACGAATGATGAGCAGTGGTGCCCGAGCCTATCTGCTCAAAGATGCAGAACCCGAAGAACTGGTGAGGATGTTGGAGGAAGTCCATCTAAACGGTTTTGCCCACAATGAAATGGTACCATCTCCAGCAGGTCGTTCGATTTCCAGTCAGCCTATTCATTTATCGGAGCAGGAGAAAACATATATGCAATGGGTCTGTGCAGAAAAGTCCCATAAGGAAATTGCAGAATTGATGCAGTTAAGTCCGCGAACCATTGATGGTTACAGGGACAGTCTGCTGAAAAAGTTGGGGGTTGGATCGCGTGTAGGTATTGTCATGTATGCCTTACAACATGGAATTGTGGCACTTTAGGTCACGTTTATAAATTCAGGGTTTTTCCTGTTTTTCATTTTCTGAATACAAATTAGGTTTGTATTGTCTTCGTATAAGGCATTAGGTTCATTGTTTAGCTGAATTGGGCGGGAACAACCTTTATATCCTGGGGGGATTTTACTGGGCTGGTTCCTGCCCTTCTTTTTTTATTTCTGCACCATCAGGGCAGCAGCCAACGCGACTCTTTCTCCATCCATTGCAGCACTCACGATTCCACCGGCGTAGCCGGCACCTTCCCCGCAGGGATAAAGATTAAGCAGTTGTGGGTGTGTTAGTTTTTCTGCATCTCTGGGTATCCGGACAGGGGAGGAGGTTCTGCTCTCAGTTGCAACCAAAATAGCTTCATTGGTAAAATATCCCCTCATTTTTTTGCCAAACTCCCGACAAGCCTTTCTCAGGGCTTGCCCAACAAAATTGGGTAGAACCCCTGATAGTTCAGTTGATCTAACCCCCGGAATATAACTACAGGCAGGAAGGTCTGAAGATGTGTTTCCGGAGGTAAAGTCCACCATTCTTTGTGCAGGGGCTACAAGATTGCCACCGCCTGCTTGAAAGGCATTTCTTTCAACCTCTTTTTGAAAATCCATGAGCAATAGAGGATTTTCATCGGATGAATCTAGTTTGCCAAAATATCTTCTGGCATCCTTCATTTCCACCTGAACAACCATCCCGCTGTTGGCAAAAGGATTGTTGCGTTTACTGGGACTCCATCCATTCACCACCAATTCACCGGGAGAGGTAGCTGCAGGGGCGATGATACCACCCGGGCACATACAAAAGCTAAAAACTCCCCGCTGGTCAACTTGTTCCACCAGACTATAGGAGGCGGGAGGAAGCAAGGCATTTCTTTGCGGAGTATGATATTGTATGGAATCAATCAATGATTGCGGATGTTCAATTCTTACACCTAATGCAAAGGGTTTGGCTTCCAGTTGCCATTGATTCCTGTGGAATAATTCAAAAATATCCAGGGCAGAATGCCCGGATGACAGGATAAATGACTCGGCAAGCCTTAT
>DAIMYK010000075.1:0-8130 GCA_036734525.1 Sediminibacterium sp.
AGTGTTACATCTATGGTACTTCTGGGCATAAATTTTCGGCTCCAGTAAATATATAGCTCTCTCATCGAGAATTACTGAGTTACCATGCTCTAAAAACTTTTTATGTTGAACCCTACCAGTCCGCTTGCTGAAAGGATGCGTCCACAAACACTGGATGCCTTGGCAGGGCAAGAACACCTGACCGGTTCAGGAAGTGTGTTGCGACAGATCATTGAAAGGGGGAAAGTACATTCTATGATACTATGGGGACCTCCGGGTGTTGGAAAGACTACACTGGCGCAGATCATAGCCCAAACACTTCATGTACCCTGTTTTCAGTTAAGTGCTATCAGCAGTGGGGTAAAGGAGATCCGGGAAGTGATTGAAGCCGCTAAAAATGTTCCGGGAACTATTTTGTTCATTGACGAAATACATCGCTTTAATAAATCGCAACAGGATGCCCTGCTGGGTGCGGTTGAAAAAGGCACCATTACACTCATTGGTGCAACAACTGAAAATCCTTCTTTTGAAGTAAACAGCGCCTTGCTGAGCAGATGCCAGGTGTATGTTTTAAAACCACTGAGTGAAAAAGACATGCTGCAAATGCTGGAGCAAGCCATCCAAAAAGACGAAACACTGGCTCCCTATACTTTCCATCTACAACAAACAGCAGCGCTCTTTCAACTGGCCGGAGGGGATGGCAGAAAATTGCTGAATCTTTTTGAATTGGTATTTCAGCATGAACAGGCACTATTGGAAGGAGACAATAGGCAGATCATCATTACAGATGATGCCGTAATGCGGGTGGCGCAAAAGAAAGTCGCTCTCTATGATAAAAGTGGTGAACAACATTATGACATTGTTTCTGCTTTTATCAAGAGCATGCGGGGTAGTGATCCGAATGGAGCAGTGTACTGGCTGGCACGTATGATTGAAGGTGGTGAGGATGTCAAGTTCATTGCCCGTCGCATGCTCATTTTTGCCAGTGAAGATATCGGCAATGCCAATCCCAATGCACTTTTACTGGCAAATGCCACTTTTGATGCAGTTGCTAAGATCGGCTACCCGGAAAGCAGGATTATTTTGTCGCAATGTGCCATCTATCTGGCAGGCTCCCCAAAAAGCAATGCCTCTTACGAAGCCATACAGGAAGCTCTGCAGTTCGTAAAACAAAAAGGAGACTTGCCTGTACCTCTTCATCTTCGCAATGCACCTACCGGACTCATGAAGGACTTGCAGTATGGCAAAGATTATCTTTATTCGCATCTTGGAACAGGCAATTTCATCGAACAGGAATATCTACCGGATTCACTGGAAGGACATACATTTTATCGCCCCGGTGCCAATGCCAGAGAACAGGAGATGAAAAAGTTTTTAAAAGACCGCTGGAAAAACAAATATGGATATTAACTATCCCTATAAAATTGACTACTAATTATGCTTACTAATCTTGATCAGGATATTACAATTGCTTGCACACCTTTTGATTCTCTAACACCACAGGCCCTATATCAAATCATTCAACTAAGGAATGAAGTTTTTGTAGTGGAGCAGCAATGTGTATTCCAGGATGCAGATGGCAAAGATCCTTATGCCCATCACCTGACCATTTGTTCAGGCAATGTGCTGATTGCCTATGCCCGCCTGCTGCCGTCGGGTATTGCTTATGAATATATGTCCATTGGTCGGGTGATTACAGCAGCTCATAGCAGAAGAACAGGTGTCGGAAAATTATTGATGCGGGAAGCCATCAGCGAATGTCGCCGGCTGTTTGGTGATGGGCCTATTAAGATAGGTGCTCAGCTTTACCTAAAAGAATTCTATGGTTCATTCGGATTTCAGGCAATCGGTGAAGTGTACCTGGAAGATAACATTGAGCATATCCACATGCTATTGCAAGGATAAACTATCCTGCAGAAAGTTCCTGTTGCAAGAACGGGGCGGTATGACTTTCCTTAACAGCGACTAATTTTTCAGGAATACCCTGAAATAATATTTTCCCGCCGGCATCACCGCCTTCTGGTCCAAGATCAATGATGTAATCTGCTACTTTGATCACATCCATGTTGTGTTCAATGATTAACACAGTATTTCCTCTGTTCACCAGTTGATTCAACACCTGCAGTAAATGGAGAATATCCTGAAAGTGCAATCCTGTCGTGGGCTCATCCAGAATATAAAATGTTTTTCCGGTATCTTTTTTTCCGAGTTCTGTAGCAAGTTTAACCCGCTGGGCCTCACCACCACTTAATGTTACAGCCGATTGCCCCAAAGTAATGTATCCCAGACCCACATCCTGCAACACCTTTATTTTCCGATAGAGATAACCGATGGGCTGAAAAAATTCTACTGCCTCATCGACCGTCATATTCAAAACATCGCTGATTGATTTGCCCTTGTATCTAATTTCAAGTGTTTCCCGGTTGTATCGCTGTCCATTACACTTTTCACAATGTACATATACATCAGGAAGGAAATTCATTTCAATGACACGCATACCACCTCCCTCACAAACATCCCAGCGCCAACCCTTGACATTGAAGGAAAATCTTCCCGGAGCATACCCGCGAATTTTTGCCTCGGGAACAGCAGCGAATAGAGAACGAATCTCTGTAAAGAATCCACAATAAGTGGCAGGATTGCTGCGAGGGGTTCTACCAATGGGGGATTGGTCTATCTCTATTACTTTATCTACATGCTCCAATCCTGAAATGGAATGGAAAGGCATGGGTGTAACCCTGCTGTTGTAACAATGTTTGGATAAAAGAGGGTAAAGGGTTTCATTGATCAAAGTGGACTTTCCACTTCCACTAACACCGGATACAACTATTAATGAACCTAAAGGGAGTTGTATGGTGACATTTTTCAGGTTATTCCCTTTTGCTCCCTTTAATTCGAGCCATTTACCATTTCCCTTCCTGCGTTCTTTGGGTATCGGAATCTTCTTTTCACCTTTCAGATAGCTGGCAGTTTCTGAATCACTCTTCAAAATTGCTTCCGGTGTACCTGCTGCAACTATGTTTCCTCCCTTCCTTCCGGCCCCGGGGCCGATGTCAACCAGATAATTGGCAGCCAGCATGATATCTTTATCATGTTCAACTACCAAAACATTGTTGCCAATGTCTCTCAGATTTAAAAGTGATTTGATCAACCGCTGGTTATCCCGTTGATGCAGTCCGATGGAAGGTTCGTCGAGAATATAGGTAATACCTTGCAAGCGTGATCCAATTTGAGTAGCAAGACGTATGCGCTGAGATTCCCCCCCACTCAGTGTTCTGGTAGGTCTTTCAATCGTGAGGTAATGGAGTCCGACATCCAGGAGAAATTGTAATCTTTCCTGTATTTCCTTCAAAATATCACGTGCAATCTTTTGTTGCTTGACAGAAAGTTTGCCGGATGCAGCTGTTAACCATTCCTGCAAAGCAGACAAATCCATCTTACTCAGCTCAGCAATATTCTTTTTTTGTATGAGAAACCAGCGACTTTCTTTCTTGAGGCGCTGTCCTTCACAGGCAGGACAATCCTTTTGTTGCATGAACTTTACCACCCATTCATGAAGAGCTTCCGTACTGTTGCCATGCGTGAACCAACGTTGTAACATGGGTACGATTCCTTCATAAACAGAATGTTCATACAAAGAACCTGAGGCGCCATCATCAGAGGGAACCACTTCTAACTTACCGGCATCAGGTGTGCCGAACAAAAGTAAATTTCTTGCAGTGAGGCTCAAATCATGCAGTGGTTTGTCAAGATTGATCTTGTTCTTTTTTGCAAAAGTCTCAACTGACTGATAGAGATATGCTTGCCGGTCTTCACCCAAGGGAGCAATACCTCCCTGCCTAACCGAAAGAGCGGGGTCCGGAATTACGGCTTCCATATCGATTACAGAAATTTGGCCGAGACCCCTGCAAGTGGGACAAGCACCATAAGGCGAGTTAAAAGAAAAGGTATTGGGGGAAGGTTCCTCATAACTGATGCCGGTATCTTCGCACATCAGGTGTCGGGAATATTGTATGAGTTTCCCATTTTGATTCAGTAACAGGAACATGAGATCGTTTCCCATCTTCAGTGATTGCTGAACACTTTGGCTGATGCGAACTTTCATGTCATCCTTTACCGGTAACCGGTCTATTACAACTTCGATGTCATGAATTTTGTATCGGTCCACCTGCATCTTAGGCTTGATATCTAAAATTTCTCCATCGACCCTTACTTTGAGAAATCCTTTCTTTCGAATATCTTCAAAGAGTTCCCTGTAATGACCTTTTCTACCTCTAACAATCGGCGCCAATAGGGTAACTGCAGCTCCGGAAAAACGTTCAAAAATATTGGCGATAATTTCTTCTTCACTGAATCGAACCATTTTTTTACCTGTCTCATAACTGTATGCCTCACCGATACGGGCATATAGAAGACGCATGAAATCGTAAATTTCGGTGACGGTACCGACAGTGGAGCGAGGATTTTTATTCGTTGTTTTTTGTTCGATGGAAATAACGGGTGATAATCCGGTTATCCTGTCCACTTCGGGTCGCTCCATATCACCCATGAACTGACGGGCATAAGCGCTGAAACTTTCCATGTATCTGCGTTGACCCTCGTTAAAGATGGTATCGAAAGCAAGTGATGACTTTCCACTTCCGCTTACCCCGGTAAAAACTACCAGTTGATTTTTGGGGATGGCTATATCAATATTCTGAAGATTGTGCTCCCTGGCACCCGTGACAACAATGAAATCATTGCCTTCGGGAAGAGTAGTTGGATGAGAAGAATTTGAGCTAGACATAGAAGCGTCAAAGATAACAATAGGAAGGAGGAAAGGTTGTACGGAAGATGGATGATCCAATTTTTTTGTTGAAATCAAGCTTACCCCCTATATTTGCCTTAGTTCTTTGCAACAACTTATCAAGAAAGGCGGAGGGATTCAGGCCCGATGATGCCTTGGCAACCCATATAACCCGGTGTACCGGTTGTATGAAGGTGCCAATTCCGACCACATGCTTCATGTGGAAAGATAAGACAGTGTTACACCACTTTTTTTGCAGATTTCTTCTGCCGGTTTACCCACTTACTTTCTTGATAACATGTTCGAAGAATGAAAATTCATTCTGTCACCCAATTGTCTGTTACCACAAGCAACTGACAAACAAAACTGTTTAACATGCTATCAGCCACACACCTGATCCACAGCATTCCTGTGGATGAACAAACCGGAGCCATCTCCGTACCTATCTATGCCACCTCCACATTTGTGCAGGAATCTCCCGGTATCAACAAAGGATTTGATTATTCCCGAACCGGAAATCCTACCCGAAAAATTTTGGAAGACTTATTGGCCAAAATGGAAAATGGAAGTACCGGACTTGCTTTTTCCAGCGGACTCGCTGCGATAGATGCCGTTTTAAAACTTCTGCGCAGCGGTGATGAAATCGTTGCAATCGATGATATCTATGGAGGAGCTTTTCGTTTGTTTACCGGGGTATACGAACAATATGGTATCCGGGTAAAACTGGTAGATACTGCTGACCTGAATGCAGTAGAGGCAGCTATCAGTCCGGCTACCCGCTTGTTGTGGCTGGAATCTCCCAGTAATCCGACATTAAAGATTTCTGATATTGCCGCCCTTGCTAAACTGGCACATCAACATGATTGTCTGCTCTGCGTTGATAATACTTTTGCCACACCGGTTTTACAACAGCCACTTTCACTGGGTGCCGACATAGTAGTTCATAGTGCTACCAAATACCTGGCCGGCCATAGCGACCTGATTGCCGGTTTGTTAGTAGCAGCTGATGCGGAAATAGGGAAAAGACTACAATACTTTCAAAATGCCTGTGGGGCAATCTTAAGTCCCTTTGATAGCTGGCTGGTGATACGCGGACTAGAGACACTACACCTTAGAGTACGCCAACACAGCAAGAGTGCGCTGGAAATAGCGACCCGGCTTCAACAGCATCCTGCAATTCGACAGGTTAATTACCCCGGGTTAACTTCACATCCCAATCATTTGATTGCCGCGCAACAAGCATCTGCATTCGGAGGTATGATTTCATTTGTATTGAATGACAACACCGAAGAGGCAGCAAAAGATGTCATCACAGGAACTCAACTTTTTAAGTTGGCAGAAAGTCTGGGTGGTATCAAAAGTTTGATATCGCACCCGGCCAGTATGACCCATAAATCCATTCCGGCATATAAACGAAGAGCTGCCGGTATCGAGGATGGTCTGATCAGGTTGTCTATCGGACTGGAAGATGCCACCGATCTTTTCAACGATTTGACTGATGCATTGAATCGAACCACAATCACTGTCACCAATAAAAAAATAAAAGAACCTGTATTGATCTAACCACATTTATACTTTAAACTTATTATATGAACACACAAGCAAAACTTGTCATCGGATTATTTGGATTTGGGGTGGTAGGAGAAGGACTCTACCGCGTTTTACAACAAACTCCCTCACTCAAAGCAAGCATCAAAAAAGTATGCATTAAGAACGCTGACAAAAAAAGAAATGCTCCGGTGGAGCTTTTCACTACCCGAAAAGAAGACATCCTCAATGACCCTGAAATCAATGTGGTGGTGGAAGTGATTGATGATGCAAATGCTGCTTATGAAATTGTTTCTACTGCGTTGTTAAGTCATAAATCGGCTATCAGTGCCAGTAAAAAAATGATTGCTGAACACCTGACAGAGCTATTGGAAATTCAGGAAAAAACAGGTGCTTCATTTTTATATGAGTCTGCTGCCTGTGCCTCTATTCCCGTGATCAGGAATTTGGAAGAATATTATGATAATGATCTATTACATGCTATCCGGGCAATTGTGAATGGCTCAACTAATTTTATCCTTACCAAAATGTTTGAAGACAAACTGGATTTCCCGGAGGCGCTTTTGCTGGCCCAACAGCTTGGCTTCGCCGAAAGCAATCCGGCATTGGATACAGAGGGCTGGGATGCACTGAATAAATGGATCATTCTGCTGAATCATGCCTATGGCATTGTTGAACGACCGGAAAATATTTTATTCACGGGTATTCAGAACATTCAATTATCTGATGCACTGGTAGCCAAGGAAAAGAATTATGAAATCAAACTGGTGGCACAGGCAAAAAAACTTTCCAATGGAAAGGTAGCAGCTTTCGTGTTGCCCCAGTTCATACCATCCACCGACCCATTGTCTTTTGTAAAGAATGAATACAATGGCGTGGTAATAGAGAGTGGTTTTGCAGACAAACAATTTTTCTACGGAAAAGGAGCAGGAAGCTTTCCAACTGCTTCGGCAGTTGTGAGCGATATTGCTGCACTTCGCTATCAATATAAGTACGAATACAAGAAAAGATACTTCCATACCCCCCATGAATTAACCAACGATTATTATCTCAGGATTTACCTGAGTTGTAATGACTGGAAATGGGTACCACAAGAAAAATTCGAGTGGATGGAGGAATGGCATGCCAATAGCGATAGAAAATACCTGATTGGCGTCATACATCAGTCCCACCTTCGTTCATCGAACTGGTGGAAAGAAAATGGTAATAGTCTTTTACTTACACCCGACCCCATCATTGATAATCTCGACCTGGTTCAGGTGAAGAAAAAAAGTCTGGAGCTGGCAGGTATTTCATCATGAATATTTAACTGATGTGCCGGGGCTGATCGAAGGGTTTTGTCTTAACTTTAGCCCGTAATAAACATGACGGCCAGCAGACAACTTATCAATGCCCTGGTGGTAACCCTGTTAATGGCAGGTTTGCTCTTCATTGGTTCCTACTCAATGGGTAAGTACCCATTTTTCCTATTACTCAATGGAAATGGAGGAACCTGGCTGGATAATATTTTCCTTGCATGGACATTTCTGGGGGATGGGTGGATGTGGGTAATCGTTGTTTTACTGACCGCCTATCTCCAAAGAAAAAAATTATTATTGGTTCTTTGTTGCATTGCAGTATCAACCCTGCTGGCGCAGGGAGGTAAGCACCTATTGTTTCCGGATGAACTGAGACCCGCTGCCGATTCCAGAGAATTACCTGCGATACATACTGTACCTGGTGTTGAATTACATACAAGTCAAAGTTTTCACTCGGGTCACAAATCAGCCGAATTCACAATTGTTTTGATGGCCTGTTAGTTAATTACACACAGAAGC